>VFMC01000616.1 GCA_006515795.1 Acidimicrobiaceae bacterium
GGCGGGGAACTTTCTCGATCGCCGCTTCCCGCCGCGCCCGGAGGACAGCCCCGAGCGCGTGACCGAGGTCGAGGTCGAACGCATCATCGACCAGGGCGAGGAGTTCGGCTCCATCAAGGGCGAGCGCGCCGAGCTGCTGCGCAGCGTGATCGAGTTCCGCAAGACCGTCGCGCGCGAGATCATGGTCCCACGCACCTCGATGGTGGCAATCGAGGTCGACATGCCACTGCCCGAGGTGATCGGGCTACTGACGCGCGAAGGCCACAGTCGCTACCTGGTGTACCGCGACACCATCGACCACCCGGTCGGCATCCTGTACGCGAAGGATCTCTTCAAGCGGCTGAGCGAGGGCGGCAAGCTGGACGGCTCGCTCACGGATCTGGTGCGCACGCCGCCGTTTTTCGCGGCGGAGACGCAGAAGATCAGCGAGTTGCTGCGCCAGATGCAGTCCAAGCGCGTGCATCTGGCCATCGTCGTCGACGAGTACGGTGGCACCAGCGGCATGGTGACGCTCGAAGACATCATCGAGGAGATCGTGGGCGAGATCCGCGACGAGCACGATTCGGAGGAACTGCCGATCCAGAAGATGGGCCCCGGCCGCTTCATGGTGCAGGCCGATGCGTCGGTCCACGACGTGGCCGAGGCGAGCGGGTTGGTGCTGCCGGACGGCGCGGCGAACTACGATTCGCTGGGCGGGTTGCTGATCGATCTCGCCGGCCGCGTTCCGCGCAACGGCGAGTCCATCGCGATCGGTTCGCACGACGTGATCGTGCGCGCCGGCGACGAACGGCACGTGATCCGCGTGGAACTCGTGCAACGCGACCGCGCTGCGTCGGCTGCAGAGTAAACCGTGCCGGTCACGGCTGGGGTGCGTACTCCACCCAGGTCTGCTCGATGTCGGCGCCGTTGACCTTCGGGAACAGCACGCTGAAGTGGGCGAAGGCGCCCTCGGGGGCGGCGCCGACCGAGCCCACGTTGACGATTTCCACGCCTTCGAGGGCGCGGCGAAAGGGGACGTGGGTGGAGCCGCACACCACGATGTCGGCGTGTTCGCTGCCGAGCAACTCGGCGACCTCTTCGTCGGGCATGTCGTGGGTGATGCCCTCGAACGGATCGGCG
>VFMC01000188.1 GCA_006515795.1 Acidimicrobiaceae bacterium
TAGCGCGTTGCGTCGATGGTTTCGACGTCGGTGGCGCCGATTCCGGTCTGTGCGGCGTCGGCCAGGAACCCGTCCGGGACCGGGTCGAGGCGCAGGCCCTGGGTCGCTGTCGGATCGACGCCGGCAACACCGCCGGCGGTCGTGGCGGCGACCGTCGGTGGCGGGCGCAACCCCGTGGTCGCCGCTGTGTCAGGTGCCGATGTCGATGATCCGCCCCTCGCGCTGTCGGTCGGCGTAGCCGAGATCGCCCCGCCGATCAGCACTGCGACGGCGAGCCCAGCGGCGGCTGCGGTCCATCGCGGCCGTCCCTCCGGGCGATCGAACTCGCCGCCCGCTCTCGCCCGGTGGTGGCCTTGCCGATCCGCCTCGGCGCCCCCTGCGGCGCCGAACGCGGCAGGGTTCGGCGCGACGAACTCGACGTCGATGTCGCCGGCCTGCGCTGATGCTCGCCCCACCGCTGCAGTCTCGCGCCGCACGGGGCGTGACGGAAGGCGGACGCTCGCCCGATGGCGATTAGCACTCGCGTCGCCCGGTTGCTAACGGGTGGTCCCGTCGCGTAGCCTTGGCACTCGCGATGGTCGAGTGCTAACTCGACCATCCACTGAGTTCCAGTCAAGTTCCCAGTCACATGTCCCAGTCAAGTGCTCTTGCCAATGGAGGCCTGCACCATGAATCTCAAGCCGCTCGATGACCCGCAGCAGGGCGAAGTTCTTGCCGTCGGTCCCGGTCGCTGGAGTGACGACAAGGGCGCCCACAGCCCGCTCGACGTGAAGGTCGGCGACACCGTCTTGTACTCGAAGTACGGCGGCACCGAAGTGACCGTCGAGGGTGCGGATCTGCTGATCCTCACCAGCCGCGACGTCCTCGCCATCGTGGCGAAGTGATCCTCCTCCCACTGAACGGAACCACAAAATGGCAAAGCAACTGAAGTTCGACGACGAGGCGCGGCGCGCTCTCGAAGCCGGCGTGAACAAGTTGGCCGACACGGTCAAGGTCACGCTCGGGCCGAAGGGTCGCAACGTGGTGCTCGACAAGAAGTTCGGCGCCCCCACGATCACCAACGACGGTGTGTCCATCGCCAAGGAGATCGAGCTCGACGATCCCTTCGAGAACATGGGCGCCCAACTGGTGAAGGAAGTCGCCACCAAGACCAACGACGTCGCCGGCGACGGCACCACCACGGCAACCGTGCTGGCCCAGGCGCTCGTGCACCTCGGTCTGCGCAACGTGGCCGCCGGGGCCAACCCCGCCGGCTTGAAGCGCGGCATGGAGAAGGCCGTGGCGGCAGCGGTCGAGTCGATCAAGTCGCAGGCCCGCGAGGTCGACGACAAGAGCGACATCGCCGCCGTGGCCACCATCTCGGCTGCCGATTCGTCGGTGGGCGAGGTCATTGCCAACGCCATCGACAAGGTCGGCAAGGACGGCGTGGTGACGGTCGAGGAGAGCAACACCTTCGGCACCGAGCTCGAGTTCACCGAGGGCATGCAGTTCGACAAGGGCTACCTGTCGCCGTACTTCGTCACCGACGCCGAGCGCCAGGAAGTCGTCCTCGACGATGCCTACGTGCTGCTGCACAGCTCGAAGATCTCGACCGTGCAGTCGATGCTGCCAACCCTCGAGCTGGTCATGAAGACCGGCCGTCCGCTGGTGATCGTCGCCGAAGACATCGAGGGCGAGGCCCTGGCCACGCTCGTGGTCAACAAGATCCGCGGCACGTTCAACTCGGCCGCCGTCAAGGCCCCAGGCTTCGGCGATCGGCGCAAGGCGATGCTGCAAGACATGGCTGTGCTCACCGGCGGTCAGGTCATCAGCGAGGAGGTCGGTCTCAAGCTCGACACCGTCACCCTCGACCTGCTCGGTAGCGCCAAGCGCGTCATCATCACCAAGGACAACACCACCATCGTCGATGGCGGCGGTGCGTCTGAAGATGTGGCCGGTCGGATCAACCAGATCAAGGCCGAGATCGACAACACCGACAGCGACTGGGACCGCGAGAAGCTCCAGGAGCGTCTCGCCAAGCTGGCCGGCGGCGTTGCCGTGATCAAGGTCGGCGCGGCCACCGAGGTGGAGCTGAAAGAGAAGAAGCACCGCATCGAAGACGCCGTGTCGGCCACTCGTGCAGCCATCGAAGAAGGCGTCGTCGCCGGTGGCGGTGTCGCCCTGGTGCGTGCCCGCGGCGCGGTCGCCGAGGTCGTCGCGTCGCTCAGCGGCGACGAGGCCACCGGTGCTCGCACCGTGTGGGAAGCCCTCGTGGCACCGTGTCGGCTGATCGCCGACAACGCCGGTCTCGAAGGCGCCGTCACCACCCAGCAGGTAGAGGCCGCGAAGGGCTCGATGGGTCTCAACGCGGCGACCGGTGAGATGGTCGACCTGGTCAAGGCCGGCATCATCGACCCGGCCAAGGTCACCCGCGCCGCCCTCCAGAACGCAGCATCGATCGCCGCGCTCGTACTCACCACCGAATGCCTCGTGGCCGACAAGCCCGAGAAGAAGGCGCCGGCGATGCCCGGCGGTGGCGGCATGGGCGGCATGGGTGGCATGGGCGGCATGGGAATGATGTAAAGCCCGTCGGCGTCGATGCCGATGACTCCCCGTTCAACAGCTCCGGTGCTGCCCTGTGGCCGCCGGAGCTGTTGCTGTTTTCAGGGTGCTGCTTTCAGGGTGCTGTTTTCAGGGGGCCGGCCGGTTCGCCGTTAGGGTTTGGTCGTGCCCGCCGCCTCCGCGCAGAAGTCGAAACGACCGTTCTGGATGCACCAGCTGGTCGAGTACATCTTCGGCGGCGTGCTCGTCGCCCAAGGGCTGCAGAGCCCGGCACCGCTGCTGCCGGCGATGGCCGGCGCGCTGGTGATGATCAACGCGTCGATCGTCCGCGGCCCGTTCTCCGCGTTCCGCCTGGTCGGCCGGGCCGTTCACCGAAAGCTCGATCTCGTGGTGATGGGGATCGTGCTCGCCTTCGCCGTGCAGCCGTGGACCCCGGTCGATGCCGCGGCGCGAATGGTGATGATCGGCGTGACCGGGGCGCTTGCGTTCGTGTGGTGGCAGAGCAGCTTCGTCGAAAAGACCAAGTCGCGAGCGGCGGTGAGCACCGATGGCGGTCGTGGGGTCGAGATCGGTCGGCTCGCCGGGCGCGCCGTCGGCGACGGCATCAACGCGGCCAAACGCCTCAAGCGGCCGTGATCGTCGGTGCGGGTAGCCTGCTGCCCATGGCGTTCGACACCCCTCCTCCCGATCTCGGCAAGCTCATCTCGGCCTGGGATGAATGGGAGAGCGGCGCGGAGACGCCGGGCAAGGTGCTCTCCCGGCTGAAGACCGCAGGTCTGCCGGCAGTCCTCGCCCAACTGCGCGACAGCGGCTGGGTCCCTTCGGCCAGCTGAGCCCGTGCCACAAGTCGATCCAGCACGCCGCCCGGGCGGATCACAGCCCATTCCTCGGCCCGAGTCGTGGCGCCCAGGAGCCCCGGCGCCGTGGACGCAAGCCGCGCCGACGCCGATCTCGCTCGCGGCCATCGTCGGCGCGGTCTCGGCTCGGCCCGTCGCGCCGCTGCTGCCCCCGTTCTCCGACGCACGCAACTCGGCGGTGCTCGTCGTGCTCCGCGATGGTGATGGCGGTGATGGGCCTGAGGTGCTGCTCACCCGGCGGTCGATGGAGCTGCGGATCCACCGCGGCGAGGTGAGCTTTCCGGGCGGCAGGCTCGAACCCGGTGAGAGTGCGGTCGACGCGGCGTTGCGCGAGGCCTGGGAGGAGGTGGGGCTGGATCCGGCTGTGGTGACCGTGCACGGAGAGCTCGATCACCTGTCGACCGCGGTGAGCCGCAGCTACATCGTGCCCGTGGTGGCATCGGTCGACGATCGGCCGGCGCTGCAGCCCCAGTCCGGTGAGGTCGATCGCATCCTGTGGGTGTCGCTCGGCGAGCTGGCGAGAGCCGACACCTTCCGTGAGGAGCTGTGGGGTACGCCGCCGATGGATCGGCCGATCTTCTTCTTCGAGCTCGATGACGAGACGATCTGGGGCGCCACGGCGCGGATGGTGCACCAGTTGCTCCGGCTCGCCCATGGGCTGGACGGGCCGGAGCCGTTGGCCTGGTGAAGCGCCGGTGTCTGCTACCGGCCGACGCGGATCAGCCTGCTGCCACCCTGACCGCGGCATAGAACGTTTCGGCCCAGGCGATGCAGGTGGGCTGGTCGTACCAGGGGCGCGCCGCGCAGTGGTTCTTCATGTCGGTGAGCAGCTGCCGATCGACCCGCCGCCGGTTCGTGCGGTTCCAGAAGGTGGCGCCCGTGCCGTAGCGTCGCTCCAACAGCTGCAGGTTCCTGTAGCCGAAGTCGTGCCGGCGGCAGGCGGCGCGGAAGTCGAACGACCGGCCGGTGCTTCCGATCAGCGGCGCCGAGCACTCGTCGGTCGACCAGTCGAACCACGGATCGCCGGTGCGCGCCGACGCCAGGAAAGCCGACATCGACACCCGGTACAGCATGGTTTCGATCGCGGCGAGATCGCTTGCCGCGCTGTGGACCGCCGGCCGAGGTGCCGGAGTGGGGGAGCCGGCAGACACCGGCGATGAAACGGTCAGGAAGCTCGTGACCGCGACGAGCACTCGGAGGTGGACCCTCATTCGTGCTCCTCATTCGATGGTCGAGCGAAGTGCTCGACCGGTCGCAGTCAACCGTGCCGTCCGCTTCGCGGCAACCCGGCGCGCCGCGGTCGCGCGCTGCGGGCGACGCTACGCCAAAGACTGCACCAGCTCCCACGCGGCGCGAACGTGAGCGTCCTCGGTCGTGCGGCCACCGATCGACACTCGTAGCGCGGTTCGACCGTCGAGAACCGTGCGGGTGAACAGGGCCCGGCCCGTCGCGTTCGCCTGCTCGATCAGCCGATCGGTGGCGGCGTCGCCACCTCGGTGGGCGATGCACAGCAGGTTGAGGGGATGCGGCGCGACGATCTCGAATCGGTCGTCGGCGCCGACCCATTCGGCAAGTTGCTTGGTCAGCCCGACGTGGCGGCGGATCATCTCGGTCGCCTCCAGCGCGCCGCCGCTGCGGATCGTGAACCACAGCTTCAACGAGCGGAACCGGCGACCGAGCGGGATCTGCCAGTCGCGGTAGTCGATCGCCGCGCCTGCCTCTGCCGCGGTGGACCGCAGGTACTCCGGCAGGATGCTCAGCGCGCCGAGCAGAGCGCCGCGGTGCGCCGTGTAGAACAGGTCGCAATCGAAGTTGACGCCCATCCACTTGTGTGGGTTGGTGCAGTAGCTGTCGGCCACGTCGAGACCTTGGTT
>VFMC01000617.1:0-1116 GCA_006515795.1 Acidimicrobiaceae bacterium
GCATGGTGCGCGTGCCGAGCCTCGAGCAACGCTTCACCGCGGACCAGATCCGGCAGCTCTGCGTGACCGCGGTCGATGACATGGGCCTCGACGGGGAGGCGCTCTGCGGCACCGATCCCCGACGCGGGGCGCTCGAAGCAACGTACATGGACGGCTGCGGCGGCACGCCGTGCCTCTTCGACGCGCTCGCAGCCGCGCTCGTCATCGACCTGTCTCGATCGAGCGTCCGGTGGCCCGACGGCACGGCTCACGTGCTCGGCGCGGAGGGCGGCCTCACGAGCAACGAGACGATGGCGACCCTCTCGCGCGGCGGGACGGTTACTGATGTGTGGACGGATCTCTCCTCTCTCGACGACCTGTGCGCCGGCAGGACTGCCACCGTGTGCGGCCCGGCTGCTACCGAGCCCTTGTGCTCGGTCTGTCAGGCGTGCGGGGATCTCCCCGGGCTCTGCGACTTCACGGGACCTCGCCAGAACGTCCTACCCGAGGACCGGCAAGTGGAGCTGCCGTCGAGCCCGACGATCGCCGCGCTCTTCGACGGCACGCACAACATCGCCTGGGAGCTGCGGCGCACGTTCAGCCTGCCGCTCGACCAGCTGGCCGAGCGCATCGCCGCCGCGGAGGGTGGGCCCACGTCACCACCGCGCGTGGCGTACCGGGACACGGTCTACTGCGAGGGCACGTTCCGGCCGCCGGGCTGCGGGGCCGAAGACGGCGCGTATTTCTTCTTCGATGCGGATCGCGACGGCGACGGCCACGACGACCTCGACGACAACTGTCCCGATGTCGATAATCCGGACCAGACCGACTCCGACGGCGACGATCTCGGGGACTTGTGCGACGGGTGCGACTGCACGGTGAGCACGAGCACGGGCGACATCGACGGCGACGGCGTTCCGAACGTCTGCGACACCACGGCGGACACGGACTCGTGCAACAACGACTACCTCGTCGCGCCAACGGGCACCGGCCCGGCCTGCCCGCCGCCGGCCGTGCGTCCGAGCGGTGATCGCGCGACCTTCGATTCGCGGCCGCTCGGCTGCGAGGGCGGCGTCGGGACCTGCACAGACACGGATGGCGACGGGCGGATCAACGACTGTGATGCCGATGACGACA
>VFMC01000617.1:1132-1679 GCA_006515795.1 Acidimicrobiaceae bacterium
CTCCGGGCGAGTGTCCGGTCGGCTCGGAGTGTCGAGCGGACCCGACGACCGGGATACTCGTGTGCTTGCCGGCGTGCGGCGACAACTGCCAACGCGCCTACAACCCTAATCAGGCGGACAACGACGGCGACGGCGTCGGCGACTGCTGCGACCCGTTCCCCGACGTCTCAACCGAGCCGGAGCCCGGCCGGTTCGATCGGCCCAGCTCGTTCATTCCCGGTCTGCTGCCGGCGAACGACTGCGTCGCCGATGGGCCCGACTGCTGGGGCTTCGCGGACTTCGGGTGCGCCGCGCCAGGTGGATGCGCGGAGGGGTACGACTACGTCGAGCTCATCGACAAGCTCGGCGCCGCGGTGATGTCTCTCGGGGCGGCTCCTGGAGAGCTGTTCGCGGGATCGGCCACTGCGATTCCGGACCAGGACGCCGACGGCGTTGAGGATCTCGCGACCAGCCTGTTCGGCCCGGATGGGGCCGGCCGCGTCGTCGCGAGCAGCGCCGTGACGGGTGCGGCGCTCTGGAGCATCGGGCTCGGCGAGGCGGGCGACCG
>VFMC01000618.1:0-1116 GCA_006515795.1 Acidimicrobiaceae bacterium
CAGGCGTTGACGCCACCGAGCGTCCGTATGGAAGGCGTTGCAACAACACCGGCCACGGCCCACCGGTGACCGGACACCATGCATCAGCCACCAGCACGACCCCGTCGGCCATCGTCGCCTCGAGGCCCACGGTGCGCACGATCCCCCCACCGATCTCCCCACCCAGTTCGCCGCCCGGTTCCCCGCCGAATTCCACGGCCGAAGACTTGCCAATCCGCCTCGTGCCGTCAAGTATTCAAGCGATGCTCCTCCAGCACCTGCTCCGCGACGGGGCGCAGCGCACTCCCGACAAGGTCGCCCTGCACTGGGTCGACCGTGACCGAAGCATGACCTACGCCGAGGCGGCCGCAACGATGGAGACGGTCGCCGGGGCGTTGGCGTCGCTCGGTGTGGGCAGGGGAGACCGCGTCGGCATCTTCGCCCACAACGGGATGGACTACCTCACCGCGATGTTCGGCACATGGCGGCTAGGGGCGATCTCGGCCCTCGTCAACCTGCAGTACGCCGACACGTTCGACTACTTCATCAACGACGCCCAGCCGAAGGTCGTCATCTACACCGGGGATCACCTGGCCACCGTCGAACGCCACCGCGCCAAGCTGGCGAGCGTCGAGCACTTCGTGTGCATGGACGGACCTCAAGATGGCGCGATCGGCTGGGAAGAGCTGCTGGCATCGGCGGCGCCTGCGCCACCCGACCCGTCGGAAGAGGGCGACATCGCCCACCTCTCCTACACCTCGGGCACCTCGGGCAACCCGAAGGGGGCCTGCCTCGCCCACGAGCCGACCTGCAGAGCCACGCGCTGCATCGCCGAGCGCTTGCGCATGACCGCCGCCGACGTGAGCCTCGGTCCGACGGCGCTCTCGTCCTCGTACCAGCTCGTGGCGAACCTGCTCCCGTCGCTTCATGTGGGTGGCACCGTCTGCGTGATGAGCAAGTGGGACACGGTCGCGGGCTGGGACGCTGCCGAACGCCTCGGAGCGACCGTGCTCGCGGCGAATCCCACGGTGTTGCGCGAACTGCTCGACGAGTCGACCCGCCGCGGTCGTTCGCCGGGTCGTCTGCGCGCCGCCGTCAGCGGCGGGGCCCCGGTGCCGCCCGAGCTGAAACAGGCGT
>VFMC01000618.1:1138-1852 GCA_006515795.1 Acidimicrobiaceae bacterium
TCGGAGTTGGGTGGCTTCGTCGGCCTCTGGGCGAGCGATGAGATGGTCACCGACGAGAGGTTGCTCTCCTGCGGTCGACCGTTGCCCGACAAACAGGTGTACGTGCTCGACGATGACGGTCACGTCGTGCCTGTCGGCGAGCTCGGCGAGCTGTGCGTGCGTGGTGGGTTCATGACCGGCTACTGGAACAGCCCGGACAAGACCGCCGCGGCGCTCGAGGGCGGTTGGCTGCACACCGGTGACGTGGGCTTCATCGACTCTGCGGGGTACGTGTTCATGCGTGGCCGGCTGAGCGAGAGGCTCACCATCGACGGCACGCACTGGTACCCGCGCGACGTCGAAGAGGTGCTGATGCGCCACCCGGGCGTGCGCGAGGCGGCGCTGGTGGGCTTCCCCGATTCGTCGTCGGGGCAGCGAGCCGTCGCCTACGTCACCACGCGCCTTGCCGACCGGCCCGAAGCCCAGCGCCTGGTCGAGTTCGCCGCCGAGCGACTCGGTCGATCGGTCCCTTCGATGACCGTGCAGTTCATCGACGCGATGCCGATGACCCCGACCGGCAAGATCAGCAAGGCCCAGCTCCTGGCCTTGGATGGTGTGGCGTGACGTCGTCCGGAGCCATCACGGCACCTGTCACAGCGCGGCGTCGCGCCAGAACCTTGGCGCGATCGGTCGGCCCGCCGGCCCTGGCGGCCGGCACCGGGATCGGCATCTGGT
>VFMC01000619.1 GCA_006515795.1 Acidimicrobiaceae bacterium
TTCGTCTCGAGCGGAACCGCGTGTGGCGACCAGGACGTGCCGTGCCACGCGGACGACGCCTGCGATGGCAAGGGCCAGTGCGAGGACGCAGGCCTCTTGACCCCGGGCACCCACTGCGGGGGCTCGAGCGAGCCACGGCTGACCACCTGCCATCCGACGTTCGACGTCTGCGACGCCTCCGGCCAATGCCTCTCGGGCGATGCGCCGATCGATACCCCGTGCGGCGATCAGGGCGTGCCGTGCCGCCAAGACGACCTCGGATGCGACGGCGCGGGAAGCTGCCGCGAGGGCGGGATCTGGGCCGTCGGCTCGTGCCCGGTGGGGGATCCCTCGGGGATCGCTGGCCAGTGCCAATGCAACACGCGACCGATCGACGCCGTGTGCCACCCCCAACTCGACCTGTGCGACGGGGCCGATTGCGTTCCGGGCGACGCGGTCGACGGCACGCCGTGCGGCGACGCAAGCGTCAGCGCGTGTAACGGCGCCGACCAGTGTCTCGCCGGCGCGTGCGACGCGAACTTCGTCTCGAGCGGAACCGCGTGTGGCGATCCGACGCCGCGGCCGGCACCTCGTGCGGCAAGGCGGAGGAGTGCCTCCTCGAACCGGCGTGTGACGGCGACGGCGCTTGCTCGCCGGCGGTTCCCACTCCACCCGGCTCGCCTTGCGGTGACGCGACCGACACCGAATGCAACCCGGAGGACATCTGCGACGGCGCGGGCGGCTGCGACGTACGGGTCACCGATCCGGGAATCGCGTGCGGCGACCCGGCCAACACGGAGTGCACCGACCCCGACACCTGCAACGGCACCGGCGACTGCAGCCCACGTCACGCGCCGGGCGGCACCGCGTGCGGCGACCAGGGACAACCCTGCTTCTACGACGACGCGTGTGACGACTACGGCCAGTGCACCGACAACGGGGCGATGCTGCCGTGCCTCGCCATGCTGACCGGCACCATCCGCGACGCGGGCGGCCCACTCGCGGGCGCACTCTTGGAAGTCCTCGGCGCGAGCCCACCCAGTACGGCCATGACCGACGACAACGGAGTCTTCTCGCTCGCCGTCCCGCTCGATCAGGAGGTGCGGCTGCTCGTCGGCGCCACGGGGCACTGGGGATCCGTCCTGACTCGCACCTTCACCATGGGCTCGCTCTCCGGCTTCGCCTGGACGCTGCGCACCGATGCCGAAATCGCGGCGATCGGGGCCTCGCTCGGTCCCCCACTCGCGGTGGATCCCGGCAAGGGGGTTCTGCATGCGGTGTTCGGCGGTTCCGCCCCCTACGGCGGTTCGTACGCGACGCAGACCGCCGCGAACGTCGGCACGGTCGCGCCCACGGGCCCCAACACGTACGTCTACTCGATGACGATCGTCGACTCGAATTTCGCGGAGCTGTGGTTCTTCAACACCGAGCTGGGCGCGACCGCGGTGACGGCGTTCGGCAACGGCTTGAACACGTGCAACCTCACGGGCGCCAGCAACCCGTTCCCGGTCGTCGCCCACGCAATGACCGAAGTCGACGTGACCTGCTACTGAGTACAGCGCCCCGCAAGCTCGTGATCAGGGTCGGGGCTCACTGCTCTCCCCCCGCTTGCGGGGGGAGTCCCGAGCGTAGCGAGGGGA
>VFMC01000189.1 GCA_006515795.1 Acidimicrobiaceae bacterium
GACCGGCCGCGGTGGCGTTGCGCGTGCCCACCAGTGCAACGCGACGCCCGTGGAGCAGCTGGCGATCACCCTTGGAGAACAGAACCGGCGAAGGCAGCGGATCGAGCTCGCACGCGCCCGGGTGCGATGCATCGCCGAGGACACTGACCTCGAGGCCGAGCGCGAGGCACCGCTCCCACACACGATCCGGCGGACGCTGAAGGGCCGATGCCCGCCAGGCGTCGCGCAGCGTGCCGTCGTGGTCGACGACTCGCCGGATCAGGCTGCCCGGAGGTGCCGCCTCGCGTCCGGCGGCGATGGCGAAGGCTTGTTCGGGTGGATGGTGGCGCAGCAGGGCCAACAGGCGATGCACCGACATGCGATCGAAACCGGCCAGCGCGGCGGCGAACGCCTGCGGGGGCGGCGGAGCGCTCATGCGGCATCTCGCCGGGCCGATGCCCGTAAGCGAACACGCAACTGCAGTGCCAACGCCACGTGACGTTCCGCTACCACGTCGCCACCAACGTGTTCTTCGTCGTGGCCCTCGTCGTCGAGATCGGCGATGGTGCGGGCGACGCGACGGATGCGGTGGAGACCTCGGCCGGTGAGTCGTCCGAGCTCGAGCTCGCTTCGCAGCATGGCCGTGCCCGCTTGGTCGACGACGGCGTACGTGTCGAGCAGATCGGGTCGAAGCGCCGCGTTGAGCAGGCCTGATCTGGCGAGCGCCCGCTCGCGAGCGCGCAACACTCGGCTGCGAACAACTGCCGTCGGTTCGCCGCGCTCGACGCTGATGAGGTCGTCGACCGAGGTGCGATCGACGCCGACGCGCAGATCGAACCGATCGAGCAACGGTCCGGACAACCGGCGCAGGTACCGCATTCGCGCCACCTCGTCGCACTCGCAGGCACCTGGCGAGCCGCCACCGCACGGGCAGGGGTTGGTGGCCGCGGCCAGGAGGAAGCGGGCCGGCAGCGTGGCGCTGCAGTTGGCACGGGCCACATGGATGACCCCCGACTCGAGCGGTTGGCGCAATGCGTCGAGCACGACGGGTGAGAACTCACCCATTTCGTCCAAGAACAGGACACCACCATGGGCCAGGCTGATCAGGCCGGGACGCAACTGCTGCGAGCCGCCACCGATGAGGGCCACCATCGAGCTGGAGTGATGTGGTGCCTCGAACGGGGGCACGCTGACCACGGCAGACCGACTGCGACGGACGCCGGCTGCCGAGTGCACCATGGTGGCTTCGAGCGCCGTTGCCTGATCGAGCGGCGGCAGCAGCCCGATGATCCGTTGCGCGAGCATGGTCTTGCCGCTACCCGGAGGGCCGACGAGCAGGAAGTGATGCCCTCCTGCGGCAGCGATCTCGAGCCCCAACCGGGCATGCGCCTGGCCCCGGACGTCGGCGAGATCGGGCGGCGACGGATCATTTTCGGACACGGGTTGGACGGGTGGATCGGGCCAACTCCCGCCGGTGAGTGCATGAACCACCTCGCGGAGCGACGACGCGCACCGCACCTCGCCCGGCGACACGGCCCGGGCCTCGTGCCACGAACCGGCCGGCACCACCGCGATCTGATCGGCCCGGCAGGCCACCATCGGAGCGACACCCGGCAAGGCACGCAGGCTGCCATCGAGGCCGATCTCGCCGACGAACACAAGCCCACCCAGCCCCTGCGCAGGAACTGCCTCGTTGGCAACCAGCACGCCCACGGCGATGGCGAGATCGAGGCCGGCACCAGCCTTGCGGAGGCCCGAGGGAGCGAGGTTGACGGTGATCCGCTTCGACGGCCACTCGAGCTCGCTCGACAACAACGCCGAGCGGACGCGATCGCGCGCCTCCCGACAGGCGACGTCGGGTAGGCCGACCATCTGAAACCCTGGTAGACCTGGACCGACGTGGACTTCGACATCGACCGGGTGCCCGGTGATGCCGACAACCGTGGCCGACGAGATCGTGGCGATCATTGGCGAACCTCCCAGGCAGGTACGAGGCGACACCTCGTGACGAACAGGGAAGGGACGGCTGGCGGCCCCGACGACGCTGTGGCGGACCATATCGGCCGCGGCGAACAAAGCAACCTGCGCGTGAAATCGAGGGTGGAGCTGGGAGACTGGGCAGATGGCGATCGCTCGACTCGGACGCACCGGCGCGGGTGCCATCGCCTTCTCGACCGCCGCCTCGTTCGCCGTCGCCTCTCTCTCCGTCAGCGGTTGCAGCCGAACTCAACCCGTCACGCTCGACGGCTATTGCGGCGTCGTGCAGCAGAACATCGCCGCGATCAACACTCCCGCGATATTGACGCAAGCGGACATCACCGCCGCCCTCGAGCTCTACCGGTCGATATCCGAGCAGGCACCTCTGGCGGTCGCGCCCGAGTGGCGGACGATGGTGGCGAGCCTGCAGACTGCTGCCACCGTGGTGCCAGGCGATCCGGCCTCGGTGGCCGCAGCGAACGACGCGGCGCTGTCGGGGCAGCCGGCGTACACCCGCATCCAGCAGTACACGAAGGCGAACTGCGGAACCGACATCGGGTCGCCGCCACCGCCGACCAACCCGGCCACGCCCATCCCGGCGCCCTCGACCACCGGTTGATCTTGGTCGCCGCAGTGCGCTCGCGCGCTGCGCCGCTCAGCATGAACGGCCAGGCGCGGAGATCTCAGCGGATCTCACCGCGCTTCAAGATGACCTTGTCGACGAGGCCGTAGGTGACGGCCTGTTCGGCGGTGAACCAGCGATCGCGCTCGGCGTCGGCCTGAATGGTCTCGACTGCCTGACCGGTGTGATGTGCGGTGAGCTCGGCCATCCGCCTCTTGGTGTACACCAGCTGCTCGGCCTGGATGGCGATGTCGGCCGCCTGGCCGCGCAGGCCGGCGAGCGGCTGGTGCATCATCACGCGGGCGTTCGGCAGCGTGAACCGCTTGCCGGCCGCACCTGCCGTGAGCAGGAACTGACCCATGCTGGCGGCCATGCCCATGCACACCGTGGCGACATCGCAGCTGACGAACTGCATCGTGTCGTAGATGGCCATGCCGGCGTACACCGACCCGCCGGGACTGTTGATGTACAGCCAGATGTCGGCCGTCGCGTCCTCACCCTCGAGGTACAGCAGTTGCGCGCACAGCGAGTTGGCGATCTCGTCGGTCACATCGGTGCCGAGCATGATCACCCGGTTCTTGAGCAACCGGTTGAAGACGTCGTTGCGGGGATCGAAACCGCTCTCGAGAGCGTGAGGCGTGGCATCGGACATGGCGCTCACGCTACCGTCGCACGAACACCGACCGATGGACGTGCGTTCTGTGACCGACAGCTCCTTCTCACCAAACGCCGACGAGCTCATCGCCCACAACGCGAGCTACGTCGAGCAGTTCGCCGATGGTGGCCTGTCGTTGCGACCGCGGCGCAAGCTGGCGATCGTGGCATGCATGGACAGCCGCATGGACATCTTCCAGATGCTCGGTCTCGCCCATGGCGACGCGCACATCATCCGCAACGCCGGCGGCGTGGTGACCGACGATGTGGTGCGATCGTTGGTGGTGTCACAGCGGTTCCTCGGTACCCGCGAGATCATCCTCGTCCACCACACCAATTGCGGCCTGCAGTCGGTGCTGGAGGACGAGTTCAAGGCCGAGATCGAGGCCGAGACGGGGATTCGCCCGTGGTGGGCGCTCGAGTCGTTCGCCGATCCGTTCGCCAACGTCGCCCAGAGCATGAAGCGGCTGCACCTCAGCCCCTTCATCGCCCACAAGGACCATATGAGCGGGTTCGTGTACGACGTGGCGACGGGTGTGCTGCACCCCGTCGGCTAGCGGCGCACGCCGCTGAACACCATGGCCACACGTTCGTCGGCGCCGATCTCGTCGCGCATGACCAGCAGTCCGGCCAGGCCTGCAGTACCTGTGGGCGAAGCGTCGATGCCCGTGGTGCGACGACCGAGCTCGTTGGCTTCCAACACCCGCGCTTCGGCGACGACGATCGGTGCGCCACCGTGGTTCATCGCCCGAACGACCGCAAGCCAGTCGTAGGTCTCGTCGTCGAGGATGCCGTCGGCGGCCGATTCGCCGACGTGCTCCCACGGCCACATGCACTCGCTCCAGTGCGCTGCGGCGGCGCGAGGACCACCCAGCCGTTGGACTGCGCTCCACGCACGCGCGAGTGGAGCGCAGCTCTCGGTCTGAACTGCGTGCAGCATCGGGCTGACACCGCCCATGCCGAAACCGCCGGCGACGCACGCGGCAAGCGCTCCCCCACCCACCTGCACGAAGAGCCGATCGAACGGCAGGCCCTCGATCCTCTCTTGCACCTGGCGGGCCATCTCCCATCCGATGGTGCGACCTCCGTCGAGGCACAGGGCGTTCTCCGGGCCCTGCACCGTGAACGGGATCGCCCCGGATGCGACAGCTTCCCGAAACCGGTGGATGCAGGGATCGCCGGGCGGATCGTTAGGGCGACGCGGGCACTCGACCACCTGGGCCGACAGCTCGCGCAACCTCGTCAGCACAGCCGGGTCCGCGGCCGTCGGCACGAACACGCGGATCGGCCAGCCGACGGCGGCGGCCAGTGTTGCCGCAGCGAGCGCGGCGTTGCCGCACGAGGCGATGGCGAGCGCAG
>VFMC01000190.1:0-9013 GCA_006515795.1 Acidimicrobiaceae bacterium
GCTTGCCGCGTGTTCAGCCGATGACGGCGCCGAGTCGCCGACCGGCACTGCCGCGCCGGTCGAGGACGTGGCTTCGGGCCTGTCGGCGGCACGCGGCGGCACGGTGGCCGGCCTCCCGGAGCCGGCAGTGCCGATCGCCGAGCTGCGGTCGGGGGGACCACCGCCCGACGGGATCCCCCCGATCGACGAGCCTCGGTTCCTGCCCGCAGCGGAGGTCGACTTCCTCGCCGAGAACGAGCCGGTGCTGGCGGTGGACATCGACGGTGAAGCGCGTGCCTATCCCGTGCAGATCTTGATCTGGCACGAGATCGTCAACGACACCATCGCCGACATACCCGTCGCGGTGACCTACTGCCCGCTGTGCAACTCGGCTGTTGCCTACGACCGCCGGGTCGATGGGCGGGTGCTCAGCTTCGGCACCTCCGGCCTGCTGTGGAACTCGGCACTGGTCATGTACGACCGTCAGACAGAGACGCTGTGGAGTCATTTCACCGGCGAAGGGATCGTCGGTGTCCTCACCGGTACCGATCTGGAGACCTTCCCCGTGGCGACCGTGCCGTGGGGCGCTTGGCGTGATGCGCATCCCGATTCGTTGGTGCTGAGCACGGACACCGGGTTCTCCCGAGACTACGGGTCGAACCCGTACCCGGGCTATGACGACGTGAACAGCCAGCCGTTCCTGTTCGAGGGTGAGGTCGACGGTCGTTTCACGGCGATGACGCGCGTGATCGGCATCGAACAAGGTGAAGCGGCGGCTGCCATGCCGTTGGTCGATCTCCGCGACCGGCGTGTCGTGCAGGTCCAGTTGGACGGCCGGCAGCTCACGGTCTGGTGGTCGCCAGGCACCGCGTCGGCGCTCGACCAGCAGGTGATCGCCGATGGAGACGACGTCGGCGCAACCGGCGTGTTCGTTCCACTCGTCGACGGTGACCTGCTCACCTTCTCGCCGGCGGGGGGAGGGTTCGTCGATGCCGAGACCACTTCGACGTGGAACCTGTTCGGGCGAGCAACCGATGGTCCGCTGGTCGGAACGCAACTCGAGGCCGTCGAGCACGTCGACACGTTCTGGTTCGCATGGTCCACGTTCCGTCCCGACACCGACGTCGTGACCGGCTGAGCGCAACCCGCGGCGCTCGAGAATGCTTCCGGAATCTTCATCGAGGGTGCACGGGTTCCGGCCGTGTTCCATCAACCATTGCCTCCCGGAGGAAACCTCATGCAGCAAGTTTGCTCGACCCTCAACCGCTACCGCGCCGCGGTGCCACTCGTTCTTCGAGTGGTGCTTGGAGGCCTGTTCGTCTGGCACGGCATCGACAAGTTCGATGTCGGCATCGACATGATCAAGGGCATGTTCACGGCGTGGGGCGTCCCAGCCCCGGGATTCAGTGCACCCGTGACCGCAGTCGTCGAGATCGTCGCCGGTGCCGCCCTCGTAGTCGGTCTCGGGACGCGCCTGGCTGCAATGCTGTTGAGCACCTTGATGGTCGGTGCACTCATCTACGTGAAGCAGGATCTTGGGATCATCTCCAGCCAGCCGATGCCCGGTGCCGAGCTGGATCTGGCGATGCTCGCCGGACTGATCACGCTGGTGGTCACCGGGCCGGGAAGCTGGTCGGTCGACGACAGGATCGGACTCGAACCGTCCGAGGTCGCCGCACCCCGGGAGCCGGCCCTCGCGGGCCGGTGACGACGTGACCGCCCGATGGCGGCCGGTGGTCGTAGTCGCGGCGAGCTGCGCCGCGTGGGTAGCTCTTGCCGTGCGCAGTCCGGGCGTGACCTACCACTTTGCGCCGCTGGCCGCCGCGGGCGCAGGCCCCGCTCTGGCGAGAGGCATCTTCCCGACAGACCGAAGGCGGCTCTTCTTCGCGATCGGCTTCGCCTCGACGGCGTTCGTGTTCGTCGTGGGCGCGCTGCTGGCATCAACCGGTCATCTCGAGGGCCCGACGTTGTGGCACTCGCGACCGGCGACTGTCGAGGCGTTCGGGTTCGCGCTGATCGGCGGGTCCTGGGGAACTCGGGTTGCGCTCCGGGAGAGGCCCGGATTGGTCGGCAGGCTGGTCAGCTGAGATCTCGCCGCCGCACCCAGCGGCGCATGCGTGCCGCGGCGAGCTCGGTCAGCTCGGTTAGCCCGCGACGACGTGCCAGGCTGTGCTTCACATGCACGGTCAGCTCCGCCTCCCGACCACACTTCGGGCATCGCGCGACGTGGTCGGCGACCTTTCCCGCGAGGTCGCCCGCCAGCTCACCGTCGACGTGCGCGTCGACGTAACGACGGTAGCGGAGGTGCTCGAGTCGCGACACGCACAGGAAACCCGATGACGATGTGGATGCTTCCCGCGGAATGAGTCGGCCTCCTCGCCGGGTTTCCCCTCGCGTGCCGAGGTCGGAAGCGAGCCAGACGCTGTTCGAGCAGCACGTGCTGCCCGAGATCGAGGTCTTGCTTCGCGTCGCCCGTTCGCTCACCCGCAACGATGCCGACGCCGAGGATCTGGTGCAGGACACGTTGATCCGCGCCTACCGGGCCATCGACAGGTTCGACGGTCGTCATCCGCGCGCCTGGCTGCTCACGATCCTGCGCAACACCAACATCAATCGCAACCGGCGCCAACGCCCCGAGTTGCTCCGCGATCCCGACGGCCCGTCGGGCCAACTCAACGAAGTCGTCGCCGAAGACGTGACGGATGCCAGCGTCGAGGCCGGCTTCGACGCCGAGATCGAGAAGGCACTCGCGGAGCTCGACGAACCGTTCCGTCGCGTCGTCGAACTGGTCGACATCGGCGGCCTCTCCTACGCCGAGGCCGCCGAGGTGCTCGGCGTCCCGGCCGGCACAGTGATGAGCCGCCTGCACCGTGCCAGAACCCGAATTCGTGACCGCCTCGACCGAGCCGGCATCGCCCCGAGGAGCCGCTGATGAGATTCTCGTTGACATGATCCGTCCCGCGAGCAGGCGTCCGATGACGTGCGGCGAGGTCGGCAAGCTTCTCCAGCGCTACCTCGACGGAACGCTCGCCGGTGGTCGCGCGGCGCGGCTTTCCGCCCACCTCGAAGATTGCCGCCGGTGTGGGCTCGAGGCCGACACCTACGAGTTGATCAAGAAGGCCCTCGCCGACAGCCGAGGCCAGGTGCCATCGGAGTCGTTGGCGCGACTGCGGGCGTTCGGTGAACGAATTGCCCGCGGCGACGAGCCCGTCGAACGGTGATCAATCGAGCGCCTCGATCAGTTCGCTGATCGGCGGTCGCGAGTCGGGGCTCGCCGGAAGCGAGAGGTACCGCACCGCACCGTCGCGTCCGATCACGGCATCGGCCCCGAGTTGGTGGATGTCCTCGGTGGGTCGCCGCAGGCGGCGGCCTTGACGAAGCAGGCGGGCGTACATGCGAACGGTGCCGAGCGACCACACCTGCCGGGTCGTGCCACGCTCGGCGCCGACCAATCGGTAGAGCCGGCGGTCGAGGTCGGCGACGATCGGGAACGGTACGTCGAGGTGGTCGCGGTACGCGGCGAGACGGGCCGGGTCGGCAAAGGTGACGACGGCGATGGTGGCGTCACCGAACTGGTCGAGGTGATCGCGCACCGCGATCACATGTTCCTGGCACGGCAGTCAAGCGAGGTGACGATGCAGGATCAGCACCAGCGGGCGGCCCAGCTGGTCGGCGGTGTGCCATGGCTGGCCGGTGTGATCGATGAGCGCCACGTCGGGCAACCGGTCTCCGGCGTGCAGGCTCATGCGAGGTTCCGCAGGGCGTCCTCGACGCCGCGGTGGAAGGTGGGATAGGCGTAGATCATCGAGCGGAGTTGGTCGATCGGGACCGCGGCATGCACCGCCAAGGCCAGGAGCCCTAGCACCTCGCCGCCGTTCGGGCCCATCGCTGTTGCTCCGACCAGAACGCCCCGTTGCCGGTCGGCGACGAGCAGGATGAATCCCTCGTTGCCGGCCTTGTGGAGCCAACCGCGTGCCGTCGAGGGCACGCTGGCGCGACCGGTCATCACGCCGATCCCGGCATCGAGCGCGGCCTGGTGCGAGAGCCCGACCGAACCCACCTCCGGATCGGTGAACGTGACGCGGGGAAGCGCGTGGTAGTCGGCAGCCGCATGTGGCAAACCGAGGATGTCGGCGACCACGATCGCCGCCTGGTACATCGCAACATGGGTGAACGCGCCCTTGCCGGTGATGTCGCCGACCGCCCAGACGCGATCGGCGACGCGTAGCCGTTCGTCCACGGGAAGGGCTCGGGCGGTGGGGTCGACTCCCAGCACCTCTGCTCCGATCGCGGCGAGATCGACACGGCGCCCTGTTGCCACGAGGAGGCGGTCCGCGTGCAGGGTGCGCTGGTCGGCGAGCTGAACGTGGAACTGCTCGCCATCGTGGTCGACCCGCGAGGCGCCGGTGCCGACGATCGTGGTGACACCTTCGCGTTGGAAGACCTCGGCCAACAACCTGCCTGCCTCTGGTTCCTCGAGCGGCAGCAATCGTGGAGCGGCCTCGACGATGGTGACGTCGACTCCGAACCGGGCGTAGACCTGGGTGAGCTCGGCACCGATCGCTCCGCCACCGAGCACGATCATCGAGCTCGGCAGTTCTTTCGCCTCGATCGCGTCGTGGTTCGTCCAGAACGGTGTGTCGGCGAGCCCGGCAATCGGTGGCACGGCAGGCGTGGTCCCGGTCGCCAGCACGATCGCCCGCGATGCGCGGAACTGACGGTCGCCGACCGCGACGACGTCGGACGCGACCAGCCGTCCGTGACCGCGCACGAATCGGCCACCCTTTCCTTCGAAGCGCTCGACGGCCACTGCGTCGTCCCAGTCGTCGGTGGCCTCGTCGCGAATTCGTGCTGCGACCGGACCCCAATCGGGCCGCACGACGACGTTGCCGGCCATGCCCGGTACGCGGCGGGCCTCGGCGAGGAGGTGAGCCGCGCGGATCATCATCTTCGACGGCACGCACCCCCAGTACGGACACTCGCCGCCGACGAGCCCGGCGTCGATGCCGACCACCACCAGGCCGGCCTCGGCGATCTTGGCGGCGACTTCCTCGCCTCCGGGTCCCATGCCGATGACGATGACGTCTACGGTCTCGGCGACGTTCTCGGGTGCGTTCACGTCACGCCTCGTCCGCCTGCGGGCCGCCGTCGTCTTCGATCTCGACGCCGTGCCAGAAGGCCATCCGACCAGCGATGCTGCTTGCGGCCGCACTCGGACTCGGGTAGAACCATGCGGCATCGCGGTTCTCTTTCCCGTCAACGGCAATCGTGTGGTACCAGGCCTGGCCCTTCCAGGGGCACACGGTCGTGGTCGAGCTCGGATGCAGCAGATCGGCTCGTACGGAATCGACGCGGAAGTAGTGGTTGCCCTCCACGATCACGGTGTCGTCGCTCTCGGCGATGACCTCGCCGTTCCACATTGCTCGAACCATGTCCTGCACTCCTTGTTCCATCGGCGCCGCGCTCGGCACTTCGTGCTGAGGGAACCCGGCCGGCCCTGTGGATGTTCCCGAAGCGGCTCACCTGACGCGGGGAACCTGCTCCGCACGGCGCTCACCTCCGCCGGTGTCGTCCGCCGAGGCGCGTCCGCCACCCAGGTCGCGTCGTCGGTTGTGGCACGAGGCCGGGACTCTCCGCGTGGGCCAACTCGATCACCTGACGCGTCGTCGGGTTGACGACCGTGAAGGTACCGACGGTGACCGTGGGGACGGTCTCGGATCCCCTGGCGACGGAACGAACGAAGGCAGCCGCCGCGGGATCGTTCCAGATGTTCACCTCGCGGAAGGGCACTCCCGACCGGTGCAGTCCCGATCTGAGCATCGAGCAGAACGGGCATCCTGGGCGCCAGTAGACGGTGATCGTGTCGGACCGGTCGGTCATCTGCATCCTTACTTCGGCTCGTTCGTGGAACCCGGTGACGCGACTGCGCCATTCCCGTACCGTCGCGCTGGTTGGAATCCTCCTCGCTCCGACCGGGTTCCGTGTGCATGGCACAGCGGACCTCGAACAGTGCGGCCTTCGACGAGTTCTTCGATCGACACTTCGTCGCTGTCGTGGCGACGCTGAGCGACGTCCACTCCAGTCCGGCGGTGGGCCTTCGCGAGGCGCGGTCTGCGTTTGCATCCGTCTACCGGTTCTGGCGAAAGATCGGGCCTCGTGCCGACAAGCTCGAATGGGTCTTCACCGACGCCATCGGCGAGACCCGCGCACATGAGGAGATCGCCAAGCTCGCGGCCGCGGACCATGATGAGCTCCCCACACAACCGCAGGTGATCTCGCTGTCTTACGAGCGACGGCGGGTGGTGGCCCTGGCCCTGCGTCGGCGTACTTTCGCGGCAGTGGCGCTCGGCGCGTTCGTGCTGCTCATGTTGGCCGCCGAGGTCTTCGTCGCCGGTCGCTGACGCGAGGGGATGACATGTGCGGCGCTGAAGTCGATCCCGGGTCAGGAACGTGACGACTCCCACGGCGACGAGCGCCGGGCCGGCCTGGTGACGCAAACGATCGGTCGGCGGTTCCAGTCGACGATGGCGTCGTGGTAAAGCGCTCGCACCACCCACAGGAAGTACAGCGATGCAGGCACGCCCCACAGGTCGACGACGGTGGTGTGGGCGTCTCCGGCATCGACGATTGCGTATGTGAGGTGCATCAGTGCGCAGGTGGGGAAGATCGCCGCCAGGGTGAGGCCAGATGCCGACCACCCGCCCGCCTCGATCCTTCGCCGGAACTGGGTGCGCAGCAGCGGCCATCCGACGAGCGAGTAGGTGACGGTCACGAACAGGTTCGCCAGCACGTCGGGTGACCGGATGTCGAACGAACCATCGGCGCGGTCGGCGGCGTTTCCGATCACCACGCCGGCGGCGATCAGGAAGATGATCGGTGTCGCAACCAGCCAGGGTGGGCTGCCGGCGATGAACCGGTCTCCTCGCCCGCCGAGCATCGCCTCGATGCGGAGGGTCAGGAACACGACGGCGGTCGGGGTGCCGAGCAAGATGGCCATGGCCAGTTCGCGGCCGGCGTCGACGCCCAGCAGCACGTGGTGTCCGTGCACCAGATGGTGCGGTCCACAGCTCGAGGCCATCAGCGCGAATCCGATACCGAATCTCGACACGCCGAGCGTCTTGTGGCCCTCGATCACCTCGAGCGTCGCCAGCACGCCGAGGGTGATGTACGCGAGTCCGAGGGCTACCGAGAGCGAGCCGATCGCGACGTTCATGAGGTTTCATCCAAGCGGTCCGACATCGGCACACCGATCTGATCGAGGAACTCGTGGATGAACCGGCGACGTCCTCGGCGTGCCGCGCGCGGGCTGACCACCGGTCCGCCGACGCCGTCGGCAGCAGCATCGTCGCCGGTGATCGGCCGCCACAACCGTCGCCGCCCGTACGAGATCAGGGCGTCTGCAGGCATCGGCCGAGCGAAGAGGTATCCCTGCGCGAACTGACATCCCAGCCGGGTGAGCGCCTCGGCCTGTCGCGGCTCCTCGACCCCTTCGGCGATCACATGCAGACCCATCGTGAGGGCGAGGCTCAGTCGTTCGGATCGGTGCCCAGGCCATCGACGAAGCTGCGGTCGATCTTCAAGACCTCCACCGGGAGGTCACGCAAGCGAGCGAGCGAGGAGTAGCCGGTGCCGAAGTCGTCGATGCCGATGTAGCAGCCGAGATCGCGCAGGTCGGCGAGCGTGTCGAGAGCAGCGGTCGGCGTCATCACCGCGCTCTCGGTCAGCTCGAGGCACAACGCTCGCGGGTCGAGCCCCGTGCGGGCGAGCACCGTGCGAACCTCGTCGACGAACGATGAGGCGTCGAGCTCGAGCGGTGAGACGTTCACCGTCATCAGCGGCGGGGCCCAGGAGGATGCGCAGCGCCACTCGTCCATCTGGCGACAGGCCTCCTGGAGCACCCAGTGTCCGATTGGGCCGATGAGGCCCGATTCCTCGGCGACGGCGATGAAGTCGGCAGGCGCCAGCAGGCCTCGTTCGGGGTGCTGCCACCTCACCAGCGCCTCGACCCGAAGGCCTGCACCCGGCCGCGACCGAGTCGTTTCGCCTCGAAGAGCGCTGTGTTGGCCGCCTGGATCAAGCCGTCGGGATCCGTGTCGTCCAGCTCGGAGATGGCCAGGCCGATGCTCGCCGACGTGACGATCTGGCGGCCCGGCACCTCGAACGGCTGCCTCATCGAGGCCAGGATGCGTTCGGCGGCGATCGATGCGTCGTCGCCCGCGGTCCGGAGCCGGCAGGCAACGATGAACTCGTCGCCTCCGAACCGACCGATCAGGTCGCCGGCACGAACCCCGTTGCGGAGCCTGTCGGCGAACTGTTGGATCAGTTGATCGCCGGCATGATGCCCGAACGTGTCGTTGACGAGCTTGAAGTGATCGAGGTCGACGAACAGCACACCGATGTGTTCGCGCGCGGCGGCTGCGTCCACCAGCATCGAGCGGAGCTGATGAAGCACGTGGGTGCGGTTGGACAGTTGGGTCAGGGCATCGTGGGTCGCCGCGTGGGCCAGTTCGTCGTGCGATCGGTGCTCACCGTCGACGTCGCGGATCGTGATGATCGTGTGGTTGTCGAGCCCGTTCCAATCTGCCGCATGGACCTGGATCTCGACCCAGCTGAGCCCGCCGTCATTGGGCGCCCACCTGGTCTCGACCACGGTGTCGATCCCGTGTTGCATCGCATGTCGCAGCGATGCTTCAGCGGAGGCGGTCAGCTCCGGCAAGCGCAGCAACGAGAGCGGGTCGAGCCCAGTCGTCTGGTCCTGTCGAAGACCTGTTGCCGCGATGAAAGGGTCGTTCACCCCCACCACCACTGGTCGCGTTCCAGCATCGGATCCCGGTTGGGCCATTCGCGCGATGATCACCGCATCGGATCCACCCGGCGGGAGCAACGGGAGGGACGATTCGGTCGTCGACCGTTCTGGTGGATGGCCGCGGGCGGGTGTCTCTCGGCGCGTTCCCTCGTCGTCGACCACGGTGTTCTCGTGCGTCATCGTCCCTGCTGTCGTTGGCCCTGCCATTGACTGTGCAACGACCCACCG
>VFMC01000190.1:9050-12768 GCA_006515795.1 Acidimicrobiaceae bacterium
GCCCGAAGCATGGCCCGACCGGTTCGACGGCGGGCGATTCAGCGCGTGGGAGCGATCTCGGCGAGTGCGGTGAGCAGGCCGGCCAACTCGGCCCGCTCGGCAGCGGTGAGCGTGGCGAGATCGTGCTCGGTGAGCCGATCGGTGGTCACGACCGCTTGTGCGTGAAGGGCCGCGAACTGGGTGGCGTCGGGGAACGGGCCGGGCCAGCCGAACATCATCGCGGTGTCCGGTCCTCCGTCGACGAGCACGGCCTGCAGGGGGGTGAGGCCGCAGGCCATGACCGCGGCGATGTGCGAACCACCGCGCATCTCGCGCAGAACGTGCAGGACCTGCGCGCAACGACCAGGGAGATCGTCGGGCAAGGCGACAGCGGCCCACCCGGCGAACAGCGCCCGGCCCGACGGATCGGCGGCGCCGATGACGCGCTCGACGAGCTCGCAGATCCGCGCCAGACCGGCCGCGCCGTCGAGATGCTTGCGCCCCCACGCCCGACATGCCTCTGCGTAGTGCTCGACGGCCTGGCCCGGACTCATCACGGCGCTGGCGCGGGCCCACGCCGGGACGACCATCGAGCGGGGGAAGAAATACATGGTGGCATGGGCCACCTCGCCCGAAGTGTCGCCCAGCACGCCCGCTCGGCCGAGGCCGTAGAAGGCCGCCAGATCGAGTCCAAGCGCCTCGCCGGCGAGAATGGTGTCGGGGTCGAGCATGAACACCCCACCGAGCTTGGCTGCCTGCTGGCCGATGATCTCGTCGTGTTCCACGAGCATGTCCCCCGTCGTCCGGGCCGCTGAGGATCGCGGCCGCCTGTGCGGCCGACAGTACCGGGCGCAATGCGCCGCACCGCCACCGAAGTTCTATGTTGACGGCCATGGCATGGCATCGATCATTCTTCGGCGCAACTGGGGTAGCTGTGGTCATGGCGATGACCTCGTGCACCGACGGCTCCTCCGAGTCGCCGGCGCCGTCGCCATCGACACAGCCATCGCCGCAGCCATCAACACAGCAGGGGAGCGCGACCACCATGGACGACACCGGTTCGATCGATGCCGGCCTGCAGCCGTACATCGACATCGCCATCGCCGACCTCGCCGGCCGCCTCGGCGTGGATCCTGCCCGCATCACGACACAGTCTGCGGTGCTGATCGAGTGGCCCGACACTTCGCTGGGGTGCCCGCAGCCCGGCAGGCAGTACCCCCAGGTGCTCACCGATGGCGCCAAGATCGTCCTGGTCGCAGGGGGCGCGGAGTACCCGTACCATGCCGGTGGTTCCACCACCCCTTTCCTCTGCGAGCAGGGGTAAGCCGCCACGACCACCCATCACGTGAGCATCACGTGAGCATCACTTGGCTTGGCGATGGAACGCCGGTTCCAGTCGTCGACTCGATGTTCTCGCCCTGTTCCAAACGGATGTAGTGTGCGGCCCGACGGGGGAGGCGGCCGTTCGTCGGCCGCCCATCTGGGCCCAGGAAGATCGGGCGGGGACAACCAATCGAGCGTCCGCTCGCGGGAGCGGCGAGATCACAAGGAGCGTTTTCGTGAAGAGAATCACAGCGTTGATCGGTGGTGCCGCGCTGGCATTCACCGCCGTGGCACCGATCGGTGTCGCCGCCGACGATCCGCCGGCGCCGGCCGACTCGGGATCGAAGTCGGTCGCACTGAGCCCCACCGGCAGCTACATCGTGGTGATGGTGGCCGACCCCCTGGTGGTCACCATCGACGCCGACGACCTCGACACTCCCGCAGCCGATGCGCAGGGCGACGTGCTCGAGGCGTCTCACACGCAGGTCCTCAACGAGGAGAGCATCTCCACCGGCACCAAGCTGCAGGACTACACCAACGCACTGAACGGCTTCTCGGCGGTGCTCGACCACGACGACGCGGTCAGGCTGGCATCCAACCCGAAGGTGGCGATGGTGCTGCCCGACGAGATGCGCTACATCGCCGGGGCCGACGACGACGACGGCACCGAACCCGACGACCTCGGCAACTACCTCGGCCTCACGGCGCGCGGCGAAGCCTGGAGCAGCGGACTCACGGGTGAAGGCGTTGTGGTCGGCGTGATCGACACCGGCATCTGGCCGGAGCACCCGAGCTTCGCCGACGACGGCTCGTACCCGGCCCACGCTCCGTTGGAAACTACGCTCGCGGGCGGCTCCCCCTGCAACTTCGGCAACACGGCGGCCAACTCGGCCGACGCGCCCTTCGTCTGCAACAACAAGCTCATCGGCGCCAGGCAGATGCTGCAGACCTACCGGTTCTTCGTCGGCGCCGACGCCGACGAGTTCGACTCTGCTCGCGACGACGACGGCCACGGCACGCACACAGCGTCCACCGCGGCGGGCAACGCCAACGTGCAGGCAGCCATCGGCGGCCGCAACGTGGGTGTCATCTCCGGCGTCGCCCCGCGCGCCCAGGTCATTGCCTACAAGGCGCTCGGAAACCTCGGTGGCTTCACCTCCGACCTCGCCGGGGCGATCGACCAGGCCGTCGAGGACGGCGTCGACGTGATCAACTACTCAGTCGGTGGCGGGGCCAACCTGCTCGGCGGCGACGCGATCTCGTTCCTCTTCGCTGCCGACGCCGGCGTGTACGCCTCGGTGTCGGCCGGCAACGCCGGACCCGGGCCCAGCACCATCGGCGGTCCCGCCGACACCCCATGGGTCACCGCCGTGGGCGCTAACGCGATGGAGCGCTTCTTCCAGGGCGAGGTGCGCCTCGACCGTGGCCCAACGCTGCGCGGTTCGTCGATCACGGCCGGCACGGCCAGGCTGTCGCTCGTCGACGCTGCCGCCGCCGGAACCAGCGACCTGTGTCTCGCCGGCACCCTCGACCCGGCCAAGGTGGCCGGCAAGATCGTGCTCTGCCGGCGCGGTGGAAACGGTCGCGCCGCCAAGAGCTTCGAGGTGTTCAGCGCCGGCGGTGCCGGCATGGTCCTCTACAACAACACCAACACCGACAACCTGTTCACCGACAACCACTGGGTGCCGTCGGTGCACCTCGCCTTCACCGACGGTGTGAAGGTGAAGAACTACATCGCCGCCACGGCCAATCCGAGGGCTCGCATCGCCGACACGGCACGGGTCACCGAGTGGAAGCCGGCGCCGTCGATGACGATCTTCTCTTCGCGTGGCCCGAACCCGACGTCGGCCGACATCATCAAGCCCGACATCACCGGTCCCGGTCTGCAGATCCTCGCCGGCAACACCCCGTACCCCGACCCCGACTCGACGCCGACCGGTGAGCTGTTCCAAGCCATCGCCGGAACGTCGATGTCGGCACCGGTCGTGGCCGGCGTCTACGCACTGATCAAGCAGGCCCACCCTGACTGGTCGGCGGCGATGGCGAAGTCGGCGATCATGACCACCGCCAACACCGACGTGAGGGACAACGACCGGGTCAGCCAGGCCGGACCGTTCGCGATGGGCAGTGGCGAGGTCAACCCCGGCCGGGTCAACGCCCGCAACTCGGTGTTCAACCCGGGTCTGGTCTACGACGCCGGCTTGCTCGACTACTTCGGGTTCCTCTGCGGTGCGGCCCCGGGTGCGTTGCCCACCGGCCTCTGCGCTTTCGTCGTCACCAATGGCTTCGCCACGGATGCGAGCGACCTCAACTACCCGTCGATCAGCGTCGCCGAGCTCGCCGGCTCCCAGACCGTCACCCGCACCGTCACCAGCGTGGCCACCTCGCGGGTGAAGTTCAAGGCCAAGGTGCAGGC
>VFMC01000620.1 GCA_006515795.1 Acidimicrobiaceae bacterium
GGTGGCGTGCAGGTTGTTGCGCAACGCCACGTTCTTGACGATGAACCGGCAGGTGCTGATGTTGTCGGCGGTGGTGAGGACATCCTCGGAATGGAAATCGATCTCGTGCTGGCCGGGCGCCACCTCGTGATGCGCCGCCTCGACGCCAATGCCCATCTGCTCGAGAGCCGTCACGATCTCGCGGCGGACATCCTCGCCCAGGTCGATCGGGGCCAGATCGAAGTAGCTGGCGCGGTCGTGCGTCTCGGTGGTGGCGCGGCCATCGCGGCGCATGAACAGGAAAAACTCGGTCTCGGGCCCGGCCATCATGGTGAAGCCGCGGTCAGCGGCCTGGGCGATGACCCGCTTCAACGTGGTGCGCGGGCAGCCGGCGAACGGGCCGCCATCGGGGTTGGCAATGTCGCAGATCAGCCGCCCGACGCGGGCGCCGTTGGCGTCGGTCCACGGGAAGACCTGGAAGGTGGCCAGGTCGGGCCGCAGGTACATGTCGGACTCTTCGACGCGGACGAAGCCCTCGATCGAGGAGCCATCGAAGATGATCTTGCCGTCGAGGGCGTCGGCGAACTGGCGGTCGGGGACTTCGACGTTCTTGATCACACCGAGGATGTCGGTGAACTGCAGACGCAGGAACTTGACGCGTTCCTTCTCGGCCCGCTTCAGGATGGCAGTTTTCATTGGAGGAGCCGTGTTACTTCCTCGGCGAGCGCCGCCGCGTCGACCGGCTTCGTGAGGTACACGTTGGCGCCGAGGCGCAGCGAGCGCAGCTCGTTCGACGAGCGGTCGGCCCCCGAGACCACCACCACCGGCAGGTGGGCGTCGCGTTGGCTGGCCCGGATCTTGGCCAGCACCTCGTAACCGTCGATGTTGGGCATGATCAGGTCGAGCACCAGCAGGTCGATGTGTTCGCGCTCGATGGCGGCCAGCGCCTCAGCGCCGTCGCGGGCCGGCAGCACGCGATGCCCGTCGCGGGTCAGCGCCGCCGTCAGCACCCCGCGCAAGTCGGCGTCGTCTTCCGCTACCAGCACGGTGGCGCCGCGGCGGCTGCCGAGCGCCTGGCCGACTTCGCGCAACAGCCGGTCGAGACCCTCGCCCTTCGTGACCACGGCGACGTTCGACGACGGGAATGCGCGCGAGCGGCTCCTCGCTGCGCAACTTGTCGATGAAGTCCCAGCCATCGAGGCCGGGCATCAGCAGGTCCACTGTGATCACATCGGGGCGCATGGTGCGGGCGATGTGCATGGCCGATGCGGCATCGCGGGCGTCGAACACCTCGTAGCCCGCGGTGGACAGCTGCGACCTGATCAGGGTGCGGAAGTCGTCGTCATCGTCCACGACCAGGACGCGCCGTACCGCCAGCCGGGCCGAGCCGTCCTTGTTAGCCGCGACCGGCGCCAGCAACGCCGACTCCGCTTCGGCCGCCGTCGCCGCTGGCAGCGTGAACGAGAAGCGCGTGCCCTTCTTCACCTCGCTGTCGACGAAGATGCGGCCGCCGTGCTGCTCGACGAGCGCCTTGGTGATAGCGAGGCCGAGGCCGGTGCCGCCCTTGCGCCGGGAGGACGAACTGTCAACCTGCTGGAATTTCATGAACAGGCGGCTCAGGTTCTCGGGGGCAATCCCCTCGCCCTCGTCCGACACCGCCAGCGTCACGACGCTCTCGGAACCGGCCGCGGTCACCGTCACCGTCGATCCTTGCGGCGCGAACTTGACGGCGTTCGACAGCAGGTTGACCAGCGCCTGGACAATGCGGTCGAGGTCGACCATCACGGGGCGGAGCCTGGCCGGCAGCCTCGCATCGAGCGAGACCTGGGCCGTGCGCGCTGTCCCTTCCACCACCTGGATCGATTGCCGCACGATGTCGGCGACGTTCACCAGCTTCCGGTTCAGCGTCAGGTTGCCCGACTCGATCTTCGCGACGTCGAGAATGTCGTTGATGATGCGGACCAGCCGCTCGCAGTTGTTCAGCGCAATCTGCAGCAGCAGCCGGTGCTCGGCATCGGGCACCGAGTCGGGCACGTCGAGCACCAGTTGCACCGA
>VFMC01000621.1 GCA_006515795.1 Acidimicrobiaceae bacterium
CGGGCTCGACGACGAAGTCGATGGCGATGGCGATGGCGACGGCGATGGCGATGGCGATGGCGATGGCGATGGCGATGGCGATGGCGACGGGGACTGCCCGGACAAGCCCTGGCCCGGTGACGACGACTGCCCGGCCGATGGCTGGGCAGATCAGGCGTCGATCGATCTGCGCACCGAGAACGGCGTGCAGCAATGCCCCCCGGTGGACCCCGGCCCGCAGCCTCCGGCCGAGAACGAGCAGCCTCCCGCGGCGTCCCCGCCTCCAGCGGCAGTGGTGCCCAAGCCCGGAGTCGCCTCGGTGACGGGCACGCCGCTCTGCGCCAACGGCACCGGCACGATCAACCTCACCCTCGGCAACATCGCCGGTGATCTCGCAGTGGTGTTCGTGGTCACTCATCCGTCGACCGCCGTGAGCACCACGGTGACGGTCGGGAAGATGAGCAACCAGCAGTTCACCCTGCTCGGTACGGGCCCTGGCACGGTGCAGGTCACGATCAAGGCCGACGGCACCGACATGTCCCGAGCATTCGAGGTGACGTGCCCGGTGGTCGTGGTTCAGCCTGACGACGAAGACCCGATCGCGCCGCAGGTGCTGGCGTCTGGCGTGAGCTCGTCGTCGTCGTCGTTCCGAACGCTCCCTGCGACCGGCCGCAACTCGACCCAGCCGTTCACGATCCTGGCTGCAGGCCTGCTCGGCGCCGGTTTCCTGGCGCTGCGCACCTCACGGCGTCGGAGCTGACGGTGACGGTGAGTCGGTCTGTAAGCGGGATTCTGTGACGCCGTGAGGCGCCGGTGACCATCCCTCTGATGCGACCTACCCGAAGGCTGCCCCTGTCGCCAGGAGCGGACGAGCCGCCCACACCTTCTGCTTGGTCTTGCTCCGAGTGGGGTTGACCGAGCCGTACGAATCGCTTCGCACGCTGGTGCGCTCTTACCGCACCGTTTCACCCTCACCTGTGGCCGGCATGCCGGCCCATCGGCGGTCTGCTCTCTGTTGCACTGTCCGTCAGGTCGCCCCGACCTGGCTCTCGCCAGCACTCTGCTCTGTGGAGTCCCGACTTTCCTCGACACGATCGCCGGTTGCCCGACCCCGTGCCGCGGTCCCCCGA
>VFMC01000622.1 GCA_006515795.1 Acidimicrobiaceae bacterium
CCACGACGCGCAGGACGCGCCCGACGAGTTGGTCGCGCGCTTCGACTTCGAGGGTGACGGCGCGTGGGACACGGCCTTCTTGCCGGAGCGCACGGTCGACGTCACCTACGAGGCGATCGGCAACTACGACGTGCTGGTCGAGGTGCGCGACACCGACGACATGACGGACGTCGCGGATGCGCCGACGACCGTCACCGTCAAGGCGAGCGACTCGCCCTACGCGGACATCACCGTCGATGCCAATCGCGACGGCGTGCTCGACGTGCTCGACGACATGCACGAGGAGCAGTGGAGCACGGAGTTCGGCGCGGCCTTCCTCGCCAACATGGACGACGACGACGACGACGGCACGCGCGATGGCAAGAACGATGTTGTCGACGGCACGGACGACAAGGACGACTTGCTGCCGTTCCTCGTGCGCAAGGTGAACGGTCTGGGTGCCACGCACGAGGTTCGCCTCACGGTCGGTCCGCAAGCGGGGTCGGACGCCGTGCGCGTGTTCTCCGCGGCCGGCACCTTGCTCAAGGCCACCAACGCGACCAGCGCGACGATTGCGAACGCGGACGCGGGCGCCGGCGATGTGGAGTTGCGCATCGAGTCCTCCACCGGGCGTTCCGCCGACTGGGACGGCGAGATCATGCTCACGCTGGAGATCCTCGACGGAACCAAGGTGATCGCCTCGGACACCGCGGCCATGCGCGTCGCGCCGATCATCCTGCCGGACGACACGCAGACGATGGAGACGTTGTACGTGATGCGCATCGCCAACCCGGCGTCGGGCGCCAACTTGCCGTTCTACGATGCCATCGTCGCGAACCTGCCGAAGGACATCGACCTCTTCACGGTCAGCGAAAGCACCTACGGCGCGGACCGCTGGGTGCAGGACAGCATGCAGACGGGCTACCAGACGGTGCCGTCGCCCGATGGCGTGCGGCGCATGGACACGCACCTCCAGACCGAGCGCAACCAGGGCGGAGCAAGCCTGTTTTCGTTGCTGCCCAGCGGGCTGTTGGGCGCGAATCTCGGCTACGCGTATCCGGGCGGCACGGACACGTCGCACAACTATGGCGGCAATCTCGAAGTCATTCCGCCGCACGAAGGCTTCGCG
>VFMC01000623.1 GCA_006515795.1 Acidimicrobiaceae bacterium
CGTCGCTCCCATCATCGGTGCCGCCGACCTCGCCATCTGCCACCTCGAGACGCCGGTCGCGCCACCGGGGCAGCCGCTCAGCACCTTTCCGTTGTACGGGGTTCCCGCCGAGATCGCCGCTGGGATCGCTTCTGCCGGGTACGACCGCTGCAGCACTGCCAGCAACCACAGCCTCGACCGAGGAACGGCCGGCATCGACGCCACCGTCGCTGCGCTCGAGATGAACGGCTTGGGCCAGTCGGGTATGGCCCGCTCGCCGGATGAGGTCACCGCACCGGTCGTCACCGTCGCCGGCATCGCGGTGGCCCACCTCTCCTACACGTACGGTTTCAACGGTCTCGCGCTGCCGGCCGCCGAGCCGTGGCGGGCGAACCCGATCGACCCCGTGCGAATCGTCGCCGACGCGCTCGATGCACGCGTTCGGGGTGCCGAGATCGTGATCGTGAGCCTGCACTGGGGTGTCGAGAAGGTCGTCGCTCCGACGGCGTACCAGCGCGAGGTCGCCGCAACGATCACGGCGTCCGGTGCCGTCGATCTCATCGTCGGCCACCACGCCCACGTCCTGCAACCGATCGAGGTGATCAACGGGCGGTGGGTGGTCTTCGGGCTCGGGAACAGCCTGTCGAACATGCCCACGGGCGATTCGTGGCCGGCGAGCACCCAGGACGGCGCAGTGTTGACCGTGACCATCGAACAGCAGCCCGACGGCTCGCTGGCTGTTCAGCAGCCCGTCGTGATCCCGACCTGGGTCGACCGCGACGGTGGCTTCGTGATCCGGCCCGTGCTCAGCGATCTCGCCGACCCCAGCGTGAGCGATGGAGTGAAGGCCGAGTTGGCGGCTTCGTTGGCGCGCACCACCGCCGTGCTCGGCCCGTTCATCGCCACCACCTGAAGGTGATGCCGGTCGCGGTCAGCTCGTGCTGGCGGCGATGCGTTCGAGCTCGGGAACGACGAGCTCGAGCAGGAACCGCTCGTTGACCTGCGGCGAGAGGTGCACCCCGTCGGGCCGACCGTCGGGCCCGTCGAGGCCCTCGCGGGCGAGCCAGCCCGGCAGGTCGATCTGCGGCACTTCCAACGCGTCGACAACTTGGCGGAGCGCGGCCCAC
>VFMC01000624.1 GCA_006515795.1 Acidimicrobiaceae bacterium
AGCTCGACGCGATGTGCACGGCGCTCGGGCAGGACGCGACGACCTGCTACGCGCACTACGCGTCGATGACGCCGGACCTGACTGCGCAGCTCCGCACGCTGTTCGGCTACATCCAGTCTCACTACGGGATCTAGGCTCGCGAGCCCCCCTCGACGCACGAGGCCGCGAGCGTGTACGTTCGTGGGATGTCGCACTTCACGCGCTTGGCCGTTGCGCTGATCACGATCGGGGTCACCGGATGCGCGGCCGAGGGCAAGAACCCGACGTCGCCGTTCACGTGCCCGGAGGACTGGACGTGCACGCCGGACGACGCCGGCACGGGCGACGGCGCGACGGGTGACCGCGACGGGGACGTGACCGGCGACGGAGACGTGTCGCGCGACGGCGACACGGTGCGCGACGGCGATTCGATCCCCGACGGCGACTCCACCGACGCCGTCCTGAGCGACGGCGGGAGCGACCTCGTCTGTGAGGCGTGCGACTCGGACGCCGACTGCGCCGCCGGCAACCCGTGCGTCGAGCTGCCGACCGGCGCACACGTGTGCCTGCGCGCGTGCGACCGCGATCTGCCTGACTGTCCGCCGCGGTTCGACTGCGTCGAGAGCCTGATCACGCCGCTGCCGGTGCCGGTCTGCGCGCCGATCGGCGAGCGGTGCTGCGTCGACTTCGACGCCGACGATCACGGAATCGGCGTCGGCTGCCGCGGCGCCGACTGCGACGACGCGGACATCACCGTGCACTCGGACGCTCTCGAGACGTGCGACGGCATCGACGAGAACTGCGACGGCACGACCGACGAGGGCAACCCCGGCGGCGGCCTCGTGTGCCCGACCGGTATGCCGGGCGCGTGCAGCAGCGGCGTCACGGTCTGCCGCGACTCGCTGATCGTGTGCCAGCCCGACGCGCTGATGCTGACCGAGACGTGCGACGGCACCGACGAGGACTGCGACACGCGCGTCGACGAGGACGACGCCGGCCTCGCGATCACGCAGTCCTGCTACGACGGCCCCGCGGCCACGATGGGCGTCGGCGGCTGCACGTCGGGCGTGCAGACGTGCGCCGGCGGCATGTTCCGCTCGTGCATCGGACAGGTGCTCCCCGGCAC
>VFMC01000191.1 GCA_006515795.1 Acidimicrobiaceae bacterium
CCGAGCGCGTATCGGATGACGAACACGTCGCGGAGCCCGTAGTAGTCGATGTACGGCCACGCCCGGCGGAGCCGCGGCCAGATGCGGACCCCGAGGTCGTCCTGCACCGTCTCGAACAAGCGCGGGCTGATGACCGCGAGCGACACCTCGTGGCCCGGCACCGGATCGGCTTCCTGTGGTTCGAACGCGCCGACCGCTTCGGCCGCCCTCACCACGGTCGCGCAGAACGACGGCTTCCAGAACGGCGTGGCGTAGACCTCATCGGCGATGGTGACGAGCTCGTCACCATCGGCTGCCGCGCCGCGGTACCCGAGGATCTGTTGCAGGTCGTCGAAGGAGTCCACCGGCTTCATCGTGTCAGACCAGGCCGCACGCCTGGTCGATGTCAAGGACCCACGGCGTAGGCGGAACGAGATGCCACCCGAATCGTGGCACGAGGTCGGCCAGCGTCGGGCGGTCATCGAGCTCGGCGAGCCCGATGCTGGCGGCGATCATCGCCACGACCCGCTTCACGCCGACCCCGCGAGCAGCCAGATCGGCCAACGCGACGGCACCGTGGCGCTTCGCCAGGCGCGCTCCGTCCAGCCCCACGACCAATGGCACATGGGCATAGACCGGCACCCGAAATCCGAGGAGTCGTTGCAAGTGCAACTGCCGAGGAGTGCAAGACAGGAGGTCGTCACCGCGAACGATCTCGGTCACTCCTTGCAGGTGATCGTCGACGACGACCGCAAGGTTGTACGCCGGAACGCCGTCGTTGCGTTGCAGCACGACATCGTCCACTCCTCCTGTGAACCTCCCCGCGACGAGGTCGTCCACCCGATAACTCTCACCAGCGGTCCGAAGCCGGAGCGCGCCGGCACGCCCTTCGCGCTCGTACGACCGCACTGCTGCAGCCGACAGGTCGCGGCAGGTTCCCGGGTACGCCCCATCGGGCAGATCAGGACCATTTGGCGCTGACGCGGCGTTGCGGATCTCGCGACGCGTGCAGAAGCACCGATAGACCAAGCCCCTCGAGTCGAGGTCGGCGATGGCGTCGCGGTAGAGCTCGAACCGTTCCGACTGGCGCACCACCGGCCCGCGGTGATCGATGCCGAGCGCGGCCAGATCGGCCAGCTGGGCGCCCTCGGCGGAACGCGATGACGTGACCGGGTCGAGATCCTCCATCCGCACGATCAAGTCACCCTGTTGCGAGGCGGCCGACAGCATCGCCACGACCGCGGTCCTCAGGTTCCCGATGTGGAGCGGCCCGGTGGGCGACGGAGCGAACCTTCCTCGCATGCACACATTCTGCGCACCGCAACACCACCCGCACATGGCACCTCATGGCTCGCGACCGCCAACGTCAAGATTGGACCAAGGCGACCGCGTCCGGTCGACATCGCCGGCCACGCGACTCAGGCTCCACCGGCGCCTGGCCGATGGTCACGGTGCGACGGGCACCGCTTCGGGAGTCGCGGGACGGGCAGGAACATGGACGAGGGCGAACCGAACGCGAGGGCATCATCCCCGCTCGAGACGTCGCGCGCCGACTCGATGCGCAGGCAGGTGCTCGACGATGCACTGCTCCGCGTCTCGGCGAACCTGGCCCCGCTGCGGTACGCCTTGCTCCCCCTTGCCGTGCTGCTCGCGGTGGTGATGCGCCACGAGGTCGAACCGTTCCGCTTGCGGGCCTGGCTGGGCGCCGCTGTCGTGGCGACGATCATGATCAACCTCGAACACGTCGCCGTCGTTCGCGCCCAGCGCCGTCCTGCCGGCGACGACGAGCCGAACGCGCAGCGCTTCCGCAGCGACACAGCGAGGCGGCACGCCACTTTGGCGATCGGCGCCTCGCTCGTGTCCGTCGCCGCGGCGGCCGGGCTCACCACGTGGGTCGCGGCGACGAGCGCGATCGACGTCGAGGTCCTGTTCTCGCTCTTCCCAGCCGTGGGTTGCACGGTGGGTGCCGTCGTGTGCGCAGGGCGGCGCGACATGTTCGCTCTGTACGCGGTCCCGCTGTCGATCATCGCCGCGGCGGGACTTTGGAGCACCGGAAGCGAACAGATGCAGGCGCTCGCCGTGTTGACCCTCGGATATGCCGCCACCCAGTTCGCGCTCCACGCGGCAGTGTCGCGATCGCTGCTGTCCTCGCTGGAGCTGCAGTTCATGACGCAGGATCTGGCAGTGCGGATCGCCACCGAGCAGGTGGCTCTCTCGGACGTTTGCGAGCAGCTCAGCCTCACCAACGGCCAGCTCACGCACCTCGCCGCCCATGATCCTCTGACCGATCTGTACAACCGCCGCGGCACGATCGCGGTGCTCGACGAGCTGCTCGCGCGCTGTGAGCCGAACGAGACGGTCGCACTCCTGTTCTGCGACCTCGACCGGTTCAAGGCTGTGAACGACCTGCTCGGGCACCGCGGCGGAGATCAGTTCCTCACCGTGCTTGCCGACCGCATCACCCGGTCGCTCGACAGCACATCGATTGCCGGACGCATCGGTGGCGACGAGTTCGTCGTCGCTCTGCCGGGACATGATTGCGCTCGCGCCGCGGCCGTGGCGAACCGCTTGGTCGGCGTGCTCGCCCAGCCTGTGCACGCCGAGGGAAGGGCGATGCCGTCGTCGGTGAGCATCGGTGTCGCCGTGGCGCCCGAGCATGGCGCTACCAGCTCCGATCTGCTGCGAAACGCGAACGCTGCCCTCTATCGCGCCAAGCACGGGGGGCGGAACCGGGTCGAGCTGTTCGACGGTGACATGCGTGACGAGCTCGCCCTGATGCTCGAATCGGAGCACGCGCTCAGGCGGGCGATCGACAACGGCGAGATCCTCCCGTTCTTCCAACCGGAGATCGACGCGACCAGCGGATCGGTGGTCGGCGCCGAGCTGCTCGCCCGTTGGCTGCGCCCCGATGGCACCGTGGCCACGGCCAACGAGTTCATCCAGCTCGCTCGTAAGGCCGGCCTGCTGGAGCGGCTCACCGAGCGCGTCCTGGTGCATGCCCGACCCGACATCCGCCGGCTCGCTTCCTTCGGGCTTCCGAACGGTTTCCGCTTCCGGGTGAACCTGGCCCCGGCGTCGACCGAGCGGTCGTGGCGCGACAACCCGATCGATGAACTGACCCGTGGCATCGACCCATCGCTGCTCACCGTCGACGTGCGCGAGTCGTCCGTCACCGCAGACCTGCCCGCTGCCGCGGCGACGCTTGCCGAGTTCCGTGCCCGCGGCGGCAGGGTCTGCCTCGACGACTTCGCCAGGGGCGTGTCGTCGCTCAGCCTCCTTCGTCGCCTTCCGGTCGACGAGGTGCGCATCGATCGCCAATCGATCGACACGATCACCGCTCATCCGCACGATCGTGCGATCGTGCGGTCGATCATCGCCCTGGTCCGCGAGATCGGGCTGTCGGTGACCGCCGAGGGAGTCGAAACCGGAGCGCAGGCCGACACGCTGATCGCCCTCGGCTGCGTCCGCCAGCAGGGTCACCTGTACTCGCCGGCGATCCCGGCCCGCCAGCTCGAGGACTACCTGGTCGAGCGGCAAGCGGCCGGATGGATGGCGGGGTTGGACGGCAGCCTCCCCTGGGCCACCGACGAGCTCAGCTGACCGCGGCCCGCTACCGTGCCGATCCGTGCACGGACTCACGCTTGTCGCATCTCTCGTCGCGCTCTCGGCGGCACTCGGCAACTGGTGGTCACGGTTCACCGATGCCTCCTTGCTCGAACTGATCACGAAGCCAACTGCAACCATTGCGATCGGAGTGCTCGGTATGTCGGTCAGCGACGGCGCTCCTCGCGGTGCGATCGTGGCGGCGATCATCGCCTTTGGACTCTGCCTGGCCGGTGACGTGGCCCTCCTCCCGGCCGTCGACCGGTTCGTGATCGGGCTCGCCGCCTTTCTCATCGGCCATCTCGCGTTCGTCGTGATGTTCGTCGCTCTCGGGCTGCCCAGCTGGAGGCTCGGTGGTGTCGCACTGGTCGGCGCCACCGCGGTCGCTGCCGTGCTCGGCCGACGGATCGTCGGCGGGGCCACAGCACGCGACGCGAAGCTGGTCAACCCGGTGCGCGCCTACCTCGCGGTGATCTCGGCGATGGCGATCGTCGGCTGGGCAACCGGGCTGCCGGCGGCGATCGTGGGCTCGACCTTGTTCGTCGCCAGCGACTCGGCGCTCGGCTGGCGCCAGTTCGTGCTCGAGCGCCGGTGGATGCCGGTGACGATCATGGTGACGTATCACGGTGCGTTGCTCGGCCTGGCCCTGAGCCTCGGGCAATGATGTTCTGGCGGCACCCGCGGCCGGCAGGCCCGCTGCCACTGGCAGTCGTGCTGGTCGCCTTGGTCGCGCCTGCGTGCGGTGCAACGGCCACCGGCGCTGCGGCGCCGGCAGCGGCGACCGTCGCTGTGATCGCGGTGCCGCCACCGTCCGCGTCGCCGACGACGACCGACGCGGTGCCGCCACCGGTGCCGAGCACGACAACCAGCCCGACCACCGCCACGACGTCGACCAGCACTACCACCAGCAGCCCCACCATCACCGCTACCTCCACCACCATCGCCGAGCCACCACCGTCGCTCGACGCGTTG
>VFMC01000625.1 GCA_006515795.1 Acidimicrobiaceae bacterium
CGCTGATCCGCGCCGGCCGCAAGGACCTGACCGTCTCGCGTTCGATCACCTCCACCGAGGGCGATCTGCTGTTCGCTTCCGGTGCCTCCAAGCACATCATCACCAGCTGGTTCACGCAGGGCATCGTCTGGGGCGTGTCGAAGGTGATGCGCCACTACACCGAGAACAAGCTCGCCCGCTTCGAGGAATGGAGCCACATGTCGATCGGCCTGCGCTACCGCGCGGGTGCCATGGGCATCCCGTTCATGCCCTCGCGCTCGATGATCGGCTCGGACGTGGGCGAGCGCGTCGGCGACGAGCTGAGAAGCATGGTTTGCCCCTTCACCGGCGAGACCGTGGTGCTGCTGCCGGCGCTCAACCCGGACGTGGCGCTGATCCACGTGCAGCGTTGCGACGCCTACGGCAACGCCCAGCTCGACGGGCTGCAGTTTATGGACATCGACATGGCGATGGCTGCAAACCGCGTCATCCTCACAACCGAGCGCATCGTCTCCAACGACCAGATCCGGCGCACGCCCGATCAGACGCGCATCCCGTTCTTCACGGTGGAAGCGGTGGTGGAGGCGCCCATGGGTTGCGCTCCGCACGAGTGCTACGGCATGTACGAACCATTCTTCGCCCAGCTCGACGCCTACGCCGAGCGCACCTCGAAAGACCCGGCAAAGGGCTGCCGGGAGTACCTCGACGAGTTCTACTACGGACCGAGATCGTGGGCCGACTACCTCGCCAAGATCGGCATGGACGAGGTGCTCGATGCGTGCCGTCGCGGCAGGAGCGTCCACAATGACTAAGCACCGCGCACCCGCAGCTGCCTACACCGCCTCGGAGCTGCTGGCCGTGATGGCCTCGCGGCTGCTGAAGGACGGGCAGATCGTGTTCGCCGGCATCGGCATCCCGTTGCTGGCGGCGACGCTGGCGCAGCGCAACTTCGCACCGCACCTCACCATCCTGTTCGAGGGTGGCACCATCGGCCCCTTCATCGTGCCGGGCGAGCTGCCGCCCTCCACCAACGAGCAGCGCTGCACGCGGCGCGCCAACATGGTGCTGCCGATCATCGACGTGCTGCTGCTGCTGCAGCGCGGCTACGTCGACGTCGGCTTCATGG
>VFMC01000626.1 GCA_006515795.1 Acidimicrobiaceae bacterium
CGCCGAGCCCTTGCAGCGCGTGTTCGACGACGTGCTGCACCCGGAGATCGACGTCGACGTCGATCATCGAACGGAGTCGCGGCACTACGTGCAGGCCATCCGCTACCGCATCCACACCCGTGATGCGTTCGAGCAACGGTTGTACCTGCCGGTGCTGGCCGCCGCCCGACGGTGGGGCGATCGAGCACGCCGCATCCAGAACGGCAGCGTCCACCGCTACCTCACCTACTCCCTCGTCACCCTCATCGTCGTGCTCGTGGCGGCGTCGCGATGAGCCCTACCGGCATCGCCGTCGCCGTGCTGCAGGTGATCCTCACGATTGCCGCGGCGCCCTTGCTGGCGGGCGTGATGCGCTTCGTCCGGGCCCGGCTGAGCAAGCTGCTCGGCAAGGAGCGGATGGTGTCGAGCAGCACCGGGTGGGTGTTCTCGTCGACGCCGCTCGTGCTGATCGCCTCGGTGGCCCTGGTGGCCGGCATCGTGCCGTTCTTGTCCACCACGTCGGCGCTCGACCAGGTGGGCGACCTGTTCGCGGTGGTGTACCTGCTGCTGCTCGGCACGGTGTTCCTGTCGCTCGCCGGCCTCGACGGGGGCACGGCGTTCGGCGGCATGGGAGCGAGCCGGGCGATGACGATCACGGCCATCGCCGAGCCGACCGTGCTGGTGGCGATCTTCGCCCTGTCGGTGTCGACCGGGTCGTCGAACCTCGGCGCGATCGTGGCCAGCACGCTCGCCCGCCCGTCGGCGGCCGCCTCACCCGAGAGCCTGCTCGCCTTCGCCGCCCTCGCCGTGGTCACCATCGCCGAGACGGGTCGCATCCCCGTCGACAACCCGAACACGCATCTCGAGCTGACCATGATCCACGAGGCGATGATCCATCGCCACCACGGCGCAGCCACTGCACCTCGCCGCAGCTGCGCTGGCGATCGTCGTCAAGGTCGTGGTGCTCGCCGTCGCCATCGCAGTCGGCGAGGTGTTCATGGCCAAGGTCAGGCTGTTCCGGGTGCCCGAGCTGCTCGCGGCCTCCTTCGTCCTGGCCTTCCTGGCCGTCACCGCCTCGTTCTTCCTCGCATGAGCTACCGATGAGCGAGACCGCCTTCGTCCAGCTGCTCGACCTCGCCGCCGGCCTCGTGCTGGTCTCGAGCTTTGCCGCGCTGTGGCTGCGACGGCTGGTCACCGTCACCCATCTCCTCGCCGTCCAGGGGGTTGCCCTCGCCTGCGTGGCCGCGGTGATCGGGATCTACGAGCACGAGAACGAGCTCGTCGCCGTCGCGATGATGGTAGGCGTGCTGCGCGGTGTGGTGCTGCCGCGCCTCATCCTGCGAGCCGTGCGCTCCGGCGGTGAGCTGCGCGAGGTCGAGTCGCTGATCAACGTGCCGGCCTCGCTGCTCGCGGCATCGGGCCTCACGCTGGTGGCCTACGCCACCACCCGCGACATCGTCGCCCTGTCACCATCGGCGCAGGTGCGGGCGATGCCGCTGGGCGTGGCCGTGGCGCTGATCGGCATCCTTCTCATCGCCACCCGGCGCAAGGCCGCGCTGCAGATCATGGGCGTGCTCATGCTCGACAACGGCATCGCCCTGGTGATGTTCCTCGGCACGTCGGGCGTGCCTCTCGCGGTCGAGCTCGGCATCGCCAGTGACGTGCTCCTCGCGATGTTCATCCTCCAGGTGCTCACCAACCGCATCCGTACGAAGTTCGGGGGCACCGACCTCGACCAGCTCCGCGAGCTGCGCGACTGATGGCCATCCTGCTCGTTCTGCTGCCAATGCTGCCGGCCGTCGCCGCCGCGCTCGTCGGCGCCGTCGGCTGGCGGGGAGCTGCGCCCTGGCTCGGTCCCGTCGCGTGTGCCGGCGTGGCC
>VFMC01000192.1 GCA_006515795.1 Acidimicrobiaceae bacterium
CGCCACACGAGGCATCGAGGGCGTCTCGTTGCGCGAGATCAACGCGGCCGCTGGGCAGATCGACGATGAACGCGGTGTTGCCGCCCCGCGAACCCTCCGGCACGTCGAGCTCGGTCTTGGCGATGAGGATCGCGAACTTGGCACGGTTCGCACCGGATATGAACCACTTGTGGCCGTTGATCACCCACTCGTCGCCATCGGCGATGGCATGGGTGCGAATGAGCGTGGGGTCGGATCCGGCGACCTCCGGCTCGGTCATCGCGAAGCACGACGACGTCGTGCCGGCGCACAGCGGCCGGAGATACTTCTCCTTCTGCTCCGGCGTGGCCCAGTGCAGCAGCGTGTGCATGTTGCCCTCGTCGGGGGCCTGACAGTTGAGCACCCACGGCCCCACACGGGTCCTCGCCGCCTCTGCCTGCACCATCGCCAACGCGACGTGGCCGAGGCCCATCCCGCCCCACTCCGCCGGCATGTGCGGCAGCCAGAGGCCTGCCTTCGACGCCTTGCCGCGGAGCTCGATGAGCACGCGCACGTAGTCGCGATAGGCCTCGCCCTGCATCTCGTCGCGATGGCCGAACGGATCGATGGCCGGCTTGATCGTGTCGTCGACGAAGGCGCGCACGCGGTCGCGAATCTCCTGATGCTCTGGCGCGAGCGTGAAGTCGATGGCCATGGATCCCCCAAAGTGGATGTGGGCGCGGTCGGCGTCCTGAGTCGATGATATAAAGCGATCGCATGAAATGCTAGCCTCATAGCCCGATGGCGCCGAACCCGGAGAGCACCAAGCAGCGAATCGTGTCTGCGGCCGAGCAGCTGTTCGCCACACGAGGCATCGAGGGCGTCTCGTTGCGCGAGATCAACGCGGCCGCTGGGCAGAGGAACTCCACTGCATTGCAGTACCACTTCGTCGACCGTGCCGGCCTCGTCAGAGCGGTGCTCGCCAAGCACCACGTGGAGATCGAAGCGCTTCGCCACGACATGCTCGACGTGTACGAGGAAGTCGGCCATGGCGATCTCCGCTCCTTGGCCGGTGCGCTGGTGCGGCCGTCGGCAACGAAGCTGTCCGACCCCGATGGCGGTCGTGCGTACCTGTGCATCCACGCCCAAGTCGTGAACATCGCCGACCGCTACAAGAGGAGCGCGAGCGAGGTGTCGGCCGGCGATCTCGCCGACAGCATCAACCGGTGGCGCCATCTCGTGGCGCCGCTGTTGCCGGAGGTAGCGGTCCGGCGCCTCCATCACCGGTTCACCGCGATCCGGCTGAGCGCGACCGAGCTGGCCCGGCGAGCGGCCGCCGCGCCGCGCCGCGACGACCGCCTGTTCGTGAGCCATCTCATCGACGTGATCACAGCCGCCTTGACCACACCGATGTCGGAGGAGACGGCCGCACTGCTGCATGACAGTGCCGTGCGAACCATGACCTGACCAGAGCGGCTCACCCGCCGAGGCGCGCCAGTTCCTTCGCCACGCGCTGCACGCTGACCGGCCGAGAAGTGCCCACGGTCTGGGCGAACACCCCGATGCGCAGCTCCTCGAGCATCCAACCGAGGTCGATCACGGCGGGCGTCACCTGGCCGCGGTCGAGGCGCCCGATGAACGCCGAGTAGCGAGCCTCGAGCGCGTGCACGTCGCGCAGCCGCTGCTGGTCGCGGCGAGGATCCTCTGGCAGCTTGTCGATGCGGTGCTCGATCCCCTTCAGGTACCGAAGCACGTCGGGCAGGCGGCCGGCGCCGGTCGCGGTGACGAAGCCGGGGCGCACGAGCCGTCTGATCTGGGCGCGCATGTCGTCGACCGATGGCTGCACGGCCGGCGTCACCAGCCTGTCGAGGCTGGCGCGGAGATCGGCGGAACCGCCGAGGGCGGCGGCGGCGACCGCAACGGACCGAGCGGTGACATCGGCCAGCTCCTCGCGGGCGTGGCGCACGAGCGAAGCGAACTCGTCCTCGTTCCACACCGGCTGATCGTGGCTCGCCATCACGGAGTCCGCCGCGGCCGAGGTGCTGTCGGCGATCAGGTCGTCGAGCGACACGAGGCCACTGCGGGCGATGGAGAGCCGCAGCGACGTGGTGAGGTCGCGTTCGGCCGCCCGCCGCGAGACGGAGACGGCGAGCAGCATCAGCCGGCGGACTCCGGCACGCATCACCCGAGCCTGCAGATCGGTGTTGGTGAGCACGCGCACCGACACGCTGTCGCCGTCGTCGACGAGCGCCGGGAATCCCTTTACGGCCACGCCGTTGCGGACGGTCTCGACCAGCCGCGGCATCGCGCCGAGGTCCCACGTGACGATGCCGCTGCGTTCGTCGATCGGCGCCGCCGCGGCGATGGCGGCGCGCACGTGGCCACTCAAGCGTCGGCGCAGCGCGCCGAGGTGCTTGTCGACCGCGACTCGCCGCCCGTGCTCGTCCTCGACGGCGAACGAGATGCGGAGGTGCGCGGGGACGCGGGCAACGTCGAGCAGGTCGGGGGGAACGATCACGCCCGACACATCGGTGAGTGCTCGGGCCACTGCCTCGACGAACGGCTCATCGGTCACGCTCAGGCGCTGCTTGGTGGCCGAGACGAACTCGGCGAGCGGCACCATCTCGCGGCGGTACGCCTTCGGCAGCGTGCGGATCAGCGCCTCGACGAGCTCGCCGCGAAGGCCGGTCACCTGCCAGTCGAAGCCGCGGTCGGACACCCTGTTGAGCACGGCGAGCGGGAGGTGCACGGTGACGCCGTCGTGGGCGTCGCCCGGATCGAAGTGGTAGCTGACAGCGAGATCGAGGTCGTCGTGGCGCCACGTCGTGGGGAAGTCGTACAGCCCGACGGCGTCGCTGCCGAGCGTTTCGCCGGCGAGCACTTCGACGGTCAGGTCGAGCAGATCGGGGTGCTTCGGGCTCTCGAGCTTCCACCACTGGTCGAAGTGCCGCATCGACACCACGTCGGCGCCGACGCGTCGGTCGAAGAAACCGAAGACGGCCCCGTCGTCGGTGAGATCGGAGCGGCGCAAGCGGCCCTCGATCGAGCGGATCGATGCCAGGAACTCACGGTTGGCAGCGTCGAACCGATGATGGGTGGTCCAGTCGCCGTCCACCAACGCGTGGCGGATGAACATCGCCCGGGCCTCGCGGCCGTCGACTCGGTCGTAACCGATCGTTCGTCCGGCGACGATCGGCAGACCGTACAGCGACACGCGCTCGGTGGTCACCGCGGCGCCGCGCCGAGCATCCCAACGCGGTTCGCCGTACGAGCGTTTGACGAGATGGGAGCCGATCCGCTCGGCCCACTCCGGTTGCACCGCGGCGGCCATCCGGCCCCACAGCCGGTTCGTCTCGACGAGCTCGGCGGCGATCAACCACGTCGGGCCCTTGTTCGACAGTGCCGATCCCGGAGCGATCTTGAACTTCGCGCCATGCGCCCCGCGGTACTCGCCACGGTTGTCGCGGGCGGTGCCGTCGCGAGCGCCGAGGTGCGAGAGCATTCCCGAGAGCACGGCTTGATGCACGCGGTCCGGGTGGCCGGCAGTGACGCCGTGACCAGCGCCGCGGCTGGTATCGCGGCTGGTATCGCGGCTGGAGCTCTGATGGATGCCGAGCGATCCGGTGATCTGGCGGAGCTGGCTGTACAGGTCCTGCCACTCACGCACGCGGAGGTAGTTGAGGAACTCGGCCCGACACAGCTTGCGGAACTGGTTGCCGGAGAGCTCGAGCTGGCGCTCGCGGAGGTGATCCCACAACTTCACGAGCGACAAGAGATCGGAACCCTCGACGGTGAAACGCCGATGCGACTCGTCAGCCGCCTGGCGCGACTCGGCAGGGCGTTCGCGCGGATCCTGGATGGACAGCGCCGCCGCGATCACCATCACTTCGCGCACGCATCCATGCCGGTCGGCCTCGAGCACCATCCGTCCCAGGCGCGGATCGATCGGGAGTCGGGCGAGCCGCGTGCCGATCGACGTGAGGCGGCGTGCTCCTTCGCTGCCGGGGCGGCCGCCGGCGATCTCGATCGCTCCGAGCTCTTCGAGGAGGGCGTACCCGTCGCGGATCGATCGGCTGTCGGGCGGGTCGAGGAACGGGAACGCGGCGACGTCGCCGAGACCGAGCGCCGTCATCTGCAAGATGACCGATGCGAGGTTCGTTCGCAGGATCTCGGGCTCGGTGAACTCGGGGCGCCGTTCGAACTCTGTCTCGGAGTACAACCTGATGCAGATGCCGGGTGCGACGCGCCCGCAGCGCCCGCTGCGCTGGTTCGCAGACGCCTGCGAGACCGGTTCGATCGGCAGCCGTTGCACCTTCAGGCGGTGGCTGTACCTGGAGATGCGCGCCGACCCGGCATCGACCACGAAGCGAACCCCGGGCACCGTGAGCGACGTCTCGGCGACGTTCGTCGACAGCACGACGCGGCGGTCGGTGTGCGGTTCGAAGATGCGGTGCTGTTCCACCGACGACAGCCGCGCGTACAGCGGCAGCACCTGCAACGGGTGGCGGGACGACGGCTCGCGCCGCCGCAGCGTGTCGGCGACGTCGTGGATCTCGCGCTCACCGCTGAGGAAGACCAGCACGTCGCCAGGGCCGTCGCGCTCGAGCTCGTCGACCGCGTCGCACACCGCTTGAACCTGATCGCGGTCGTCGCCCGGGTCCTCGCCGAACGGGCGAAAGCGAACCTCGACCGGGTAGGTGCGCCCCTCCACCTCTACGATCGGCGCGCCACCGAAGTGCTCGGAGAACCTGACCGTGTCGATGGTGGCGGATGTGACGACGACCTTCAGGTCGGGGCGCTTCGGCAGCAGCTGCCGCAGGTAGCCGAGCAGGAAGTCGATGTTGAGACTGCGTTCGTGGGCCTCGTCGATGATGATCGTGTCGTAGCGGCCGAGCATGCGGTCGCGTTGGATCTCCGCCAGCAGGATGCCGTCGGTCATCACCTTGATCAGCGTCGTGTCGCGGACCTTGTCGGTGAAGCGAACCGTGTAGCCGACCGCGGCGCCGAGCCCGGTTCCGAGCTCATCGGCGATCCGTTCGGCGATGGTTCGTGCCGCCACACGGCGTGGCTGTGTGTGCCCGATCAGGCCGTCGATGCCGCGGCCGAGCTCGAGGCAGAGCTTGGGGAGCTGCGTGCTCTTGCCCGATCCGGTCTCGCCGGCTACCACCACCACTTGGTGGTCGCGAATCGCGGTGAGGAGCTCTTCGCGCCACTGGGCGATCGGCAGCGTGTCGGGCGTGACCAGCTTGCCGCTCGCGCGGATGTCGTCGAGGGTGGATGCGCGAAGCGTTGCTGCGGGCGAGGTCATCTCAATCGTGGAGCGTGACGGTGAATCCGGCTGCTTCGAGCGCGGCGACGACCGATTGGCTGTGCCGACGATCGGCTGTTTCCACCTGCACGTCGACCACGACCACGTTGGCGCCGTGCTCGGCGAGGACGCCGGTGAGTGCGTGGAGCGAGCCAGGCCTGTCGGGAAGCGCGATCGACAATGTGGTGAGCCGCCCGCTGCGGGCCAGTGAGCGGAGCATGGCCGAGGCCAGCACGCGGAGGTCCACGTTGCCCCCAGAGAGCAGCAGGCCCACCTTCTTGCCGGCGAAGCGGGCAGGCTGGGCGAGCAGTGCGGCGAGCGGCGCTGCACCGGCGCCCTCGCTGACGACCTTCTCGATCTCGAGGTACAACGCGACGGCCTCCTCGACGACATCCTCGTCGACCACGATGATGTCGCAGCCGTACTGCTTGGCGATGCGGACGGCGTGGGCGCTCGGACATGCCACGGCGATGCCTTCGGCGATCGTCTCTCCCCCTACCTGGCGGCGCACACCGCGCAGCGCGGCGTCGAACGCGGCGTAGGCATCGACCTGCACGCCGACCACCTCGATCTCCGGGCTCACGCCCTTGGCGGCGATGATCGAGCCGGCGAGCAGCCCCCCACCGCCTACTGGCACGACGAGCACGTCGAGATCGGGAACGGCTTCGATGAACTCGAGCGCGGCGGTGCCCTGGCCGGCCATCACGATCGGGCAGTCGTAGGGTGGCACGAACACGAGACCGCGCTCGTGGGCGAGACGAAGCGCATGCTCGTGGGCGTCGAGCAGCGTCGCGCCCTTCACCACCACCTCGGCGCCATGACTGCGCGTGCGGGTGATCTTGACCAGTGGCGTGCCTTCGGGCATCACCACGGTTGCCTTGATGCCGATCCTGGCCGCGTGATGGGCGAGCCCTTGCGCGTGGTTGCCGGCCGACATCGCCACAACCCCGCGGGCGCGCTCGTCGGGCGTGAGCGAGAGCAGCCGGTTGAGCGCGCCGCGTTCCTTGAACGAGCCCGTGTACTGGAGGTTCTCGAACTTGATCACCACCTCGGCGCCGGTGATCTGCGACAGCGTGTACGACGGTGCGGAGGGTGTGATCGCGATTGCCCCGCGCAGTCGTTGTTCTGCCGCGACGACGTCCGCGAAGGAGAACGGCTGGCCGATGTTCATGTGCTCACCGCGGGCATTGCTACCACGCGGCGCGCTGTTCCACCCCGTGACTCAGCCGGCAGGATCAGCAGTCGGGGGCAGCCAGTCAGGGATCAGCTGGCCGGGATCAGCACGTCGCCCATCACGTGGATGATGCCGTTGGTGGCTTCCACGTTGGCGACGGCGATCGGATTGCCGTCGATGAAGGTGACGCCGTCCTTCTTGGTGACGGTCAGCTCGACGCCGGCAACGGTCATCAACGGTCCCTCTTCGAGCTGGGCGGTGTTGAGCTTGCCGGCGACGACGTGGTAGGTGAGCACCGTCGTCAACAGCTCGAGGTCGCCCGCAACCTGGGCGAGCGTCGCCGCCGGCACCTTCTCGAACGCGGCATCGATCGGCGCGAACACCGTGAACGGCCCTTCGCTCTTCAAGGTGTCGATCAGGTCGGCATCGGTGACCAGGCCGGCGAGGGTCACGAAGCCGGGGAGTGTGGTGGCCACGTCGATGATGTCGCCGAGCGGCGGCACCAGCACGTCGCCCATCACGTGGACGACGCCGTTGGTCGCCTGTACGTCGCCGGCCAAGATCGCGTTGCCGTTGATGTAGGTGGTGTCGCCAACCTTGGTGACGGTGAGGTCGACGCCGGCGACGGTGGTGAGTGGGCCTTCTTGGAGGTCGGCGACGTTCAATGCGCCCGGTACGACGTGATAGGTGAGCACAGTGGCGAGCACGTCGGGATCGTCCTGAACGGCATGAACCACGTCGGTCGGCAACTTGGCGAACGCATCGTCGGTGGGTGCGAACACGGTGAACGGGCCGTCACCTCGCAGCGTCTCGACCAGGCCGGCATCCACCACCAGACCGGCGAGCTGGGTGAAGACACCGGCCTTCAGCGCGGTGCCGACGATGTCGTAGCTCTGTTCCGGCATGAGCGTGGTCGATGGGGCGACCGTCACTGGTGGTGAGGTGATCACCGGCGGGACAGTGGCGGTGGTGGCGTCGCTCGGATCGTCCGAGCAGGCCGCACCTACGAGGCCGATGACGAGGAGCAGGATGCCGCCGCGAATGCGGACGGAGGGGGAGTGGGGCAGCTGACGCACGTGATCCACCGTAAAGAACCCGGGCGGCGCGCTGGAGGGGCGCAGGTCCCCTCGGCATAGGACCAAAGACCCGGTCCTGGTGGCCGCTGACCTGGTCAGTCCGCCTCCTCGCCGATCAGGTACGACTGGATTCGCCGCGGTAGCAACGGAGTGAGGTCGAATGACACGGTCTCGGTGGCGCCGGCGCCGTTGCCGACCGTGACGCTGGCCGAGGTGGATGTCGACGCGACGACCCGGTCGATCGCGATCGCGCCCATGCGCTCGACGAGTTCGGCCGCGGCCGCGGCCCGCGATGCGTACGGTTCGTCGAGTCCGACGTTGTCGGCGAACAGCGCGTCGGCAGCTTCGTCGGTCCAGCCGGCGAGCAGATCGACGAGCAGCTTTGCGAATCGCTCCAAGTCGGCGAGCGACTGCCGACCCGCTCGCTCGGCAACGGGAGGAAGCGCATCGTGATCGCCGAGAACATCCAGCATGCGCAGCGTGAGCTCGCCCATCGGGGCGTACTTCACGTTGGCGAGCGCGACGACGCCGATTCGGCGCCCGGCGATCCAGCGCATGTTCGAGCCATAGCCGGGCAAGCCACCGGAATGGCCGACGATTCGCCCGTGCACGTCGTCTTCG
>VFMC01000627.1 GCA_006515795.1 Acidimicrobiaceae bacterium
TAGACGAACACGGTGTCGCCGGAGCCGGTGAGCCGGTAACTCACCGGTGAGGCAGGCGAGAAGAAGCCGGGCAGACTGAACGTCAACGTCGGCGTGATCGTGCTCGTGAGGGGCTCGTTGGCCGTGACCGTCACGGTCAAGGGACCGGTCGTGAGGTAGGTCGGGCCGCGGCTGAAGGTCAGGCCCGGGGCGTGCGGCGCGACCGTATCGACCAGGCCACTGGCGGTGACGTCGGGCGCGGGCTGCGGGTTGCCTGCCAGGTCGAGCACCGTGGTGTGGTCGACGGTCGCGCTGTAGGGCGTGCCGCCGTCGGCGGTCGTGCCGGTGGCGGTCGTGGCGTAAACGATCTGGGTCGAGCTGAGGCGAACCGGCACCGCCGGAGTGGGCGTGATGTTGGCCGGAACATTGAACGTCAGAGTCGGCGTCACGCCGGAAGTGATCGGTTCGGTGAAGTCCGCGGTGATCTTCCACGCCCCGCCCTTCACGTATGCCGGCCCGCGGCTGAACGTCAGCGTTGGCCCGCCGGGGGCCACCGAGTCGATGTAGAACGTCGAGTTGGGAGGCTGCGCCGTCATCACGTTGCCGGAGGGGTCGGCCGCCGTGAGGGTCAGACTGAAGGCCCCGTCGTCCACGCCCCCGCCCGAGACGGACCGGGAGAAGGTCCAGACGGTCTGACCCAGCACCGAGGTCATACTCGTGGCACCGACGTCATTCCCCACCCCCGAACCGCCCGAGATGACGAGCGTCGGTGCCGTGGGCCCGATCGCCTCCGCGAACGTGACCGTCACCTGGAAGGTGTCGGCGCCCATGTACCGCTGGGCCGACCTGTTGTAGACGAGGCTCGTCACCGTCGGGCTGATCGTGTCTGCCACGCCGGCGAAAACCACCGACGGCGGCGTCTGAGGGTTGCCCACGTCGTCCACGACCGAGCTGAAGGTCATCGTCGCGGCGTAGGCATTACCGGCGACCGCGGTCGGAGTGACGACGTTCGTTTCGAAGACGATCCGGGTCGGGCTGGGCCGACTGGCCGTCGCCGTCAGCGGCGAGAAATTGGCCGCTAGATCGAAAACCAGCGTGGGCGTGATCGTCCCCGTCAA
>VFMC01000193.1 GCA_006515795.1 Acidimicrobiaceae bacterium
GTCAGCGGTGGGCGCGGGCGGGGCCCAATCGTCCCACTTGGAGAAGTCCACGATCTTGCCGAGTGATTGCAGCAGTGCTGCGACTCCGGCCTTGCAGCAGGCGATGTCCTCGCGGGTGTGCCCGCCCGACACGCCGATGCCGCCGACTACTTCGCCGTCCACTTCGACCGGCCAACCGCCGACGAAGATCGAAAACCGGCCGCCGTGCATGTTCATTATGCCGAACGCTTCTTGGCCAGGCTGGGCGTTGGTGTAGGTGTGTGTGGGTCGGCGGTGGCATGCAGCAGTGAACGCTTTGTTGATGGCGATGTCCACGCTGGTTGGCTTAGCGGAATCGGGACGCTTCACGACGAGCGGCCAGCCGGCCGCGTCGCAGACCGCGATGACCGAGCCCACACCGAAATCTCTTGCAGTGGCGAGTGCCGCGTCGACCATCAACTCTGCTTCGTCCATCGTGAGCCGATTGACCTTGATCATGTTCCATCTCCATTGTTATCCGAGGCTTTTGGGGTTTTCCTTCGGGAGCGCTGGTAGGCAAGCGCCGCAGCCGCCACGTCTTGCAGCGCCACTCCCTGCGTCTCGAACAGAACCGGGGTAGTGCCTGCCCGCGGGACGTCGACAATTCCCGCGGCGACGGCGCTGAGCTCGATCGCCCGACTCCAGTCGAAGCGTCCGGCATGTGCAGCCTGGATGAGATCGCCGCACTCGACCCTGCTCCCGGTGACATCGTCACACACCACGGACGCGCAGCGTTCGATCACGTCGGCACCGATCTCGCAGCGGTCGTACTTCGTCGCGCCGACGGCGCAGATGAGAGCCCGGTCGCTCACGGCATCGGCGGCAAACAGAGGTGCGGTGCTCTGGGTGACGGTCACGATCACATCGGCATCGCGCACTGCGTCGGTGGGCGAGGATGCAACAGTAGCCGAGATGCCAGCGGCGCGGGCCCGCTCCACCATCGCCTCGGCAGCCTCCGGACGCAGGTCGTGGATCGCCACGCCGCTGAGCGCCGGCAGTTCCGACGCCAGCATTTCGAGGTGGTACCAACCCTGCCGACCGGCCCCGATGAGCGCTGCGGTGGTACAAGCCGGCGCCGCAAGGGCGCGAATGGCGACGGCGCATGCGGCCGGAGTGCGATACCGGGTGAGGGCGTCGCCGTCGAGTGTGCACAGGAGGCGACCTTCGATGTCGAACAAGATGTTCACGAAGGTGAACGCCCCGCTCGCGGTCGAATACACCTTCCCACCCGAAAATGGGGGCACAACGGCAGCCATGGCACTGGCCACTCCGCCGCCAGCGGAGGAACGCACCCGCTGAGTGGTGTCGGCATCGCCCCGGCCCCAGGCCGCGAACGCACCCTCAACAGCCTCCGTCACCGAGGCCAGGTCGAGGAGCTCGGCTATCTCGTCATCGCGCAGATGAAACATCATCACCTCCTTTTGCATACTGTATGCACAATGCGGGAGGCGATTCCAGATCGGTGCGTGGCGATGCCGATGGCCAGGCCTTCGATGGAGACACGGGCGGTGCGCTTCGGGGTGCAAATTCCACTGCAGGACACGTCGGTGGATGCGCTGAGCGGCGCTCCGGGCGGATCTGGACCGCCGGATACGACTGGATCTCGTTGTGGGATCATCTTGAGTCGCATGTCGGCACGCCACTCGCGAGGCGTCGACCGTTTGGTGCTGTCGGTTCCGGCACAGAGCTCCCATGAGTGACCTGCGGCTCCCCAGCACCATTTCGCTGACGGCCGCCCGACCGCGGTGGGGTGCCTTCAGTCTGGTGTGTGTCGCCTATCTCGTGTCCACGACGGGCGAACAGATGCTGTCGCCGTTGTTCCCCACGACATCCAATGACCTCGGGTTGTCAGTTTCCCAAGGCGGCATCGCGTTCGGCGTCCTCACCGGCGCGATCGCGGTCACCAACCTTCTCGGAGGCTTGTGGCTGCGCCGGACCGGCCCCGTGGCGGTGATCCGCTGCTCGGCCGTTGTCGGCATGGCTGGTGGGGCGCTAACGGCAGCAGCCGGAGGCTATGGGATGCTGCTCGCGGGCCAGGTTCTGCTTGGTGCCGCGGCCGGCCTTTTCTTCCCTGCCGGCCTGCAGGCCGTGGGGTTGGCTGTCGGACCGACGCGACGCGGATTCGCGATGGGGCTCTACGGCGTGGCCTTCAGCCTCGGCCTCACCATGGCGGCCGCGCTCGGAGCGCTCGGCGCAGGTGTCGGTTGGCGGTCGCCGTTCTGGGTGGCCACGGCACTGTTCTCGCTCGCCGCATTGACCAGCTCGTGGATCAAAATTCCGACGCTGCCGCCGGGTGGTGCCGATGGGCGGGTGCGCGTTCGCGAGGTGCTGAGCGAGCCGACCGCAGTCGGCAGCGTGCTCGCCGTATGCCAATACGGCGCAATTCCGTTCCTCACCTTGTTCGCCGTCGACCGCTGGAGCATGACGGCAGCGAACGCGGCAACGGTGCTGATCGTCGGACGGCTGTTGTCGATCGTTGCCAAGGTGATCGGAGGAGCGAGTGCCGATCGCATCGGGGCCAGGGTGAGTGCCCGTCGCACCTCGATCGCGCTCACCGCCACCGGGTTGGCATGGGTGTTGTTGCCCGGAGGACCCCTGGCCTACGCTCTCGCCGCTGTCTTCGTCGGCATGGTCAGCTCGTTGGGACCAGTGGCGAACATGCTGGCCGTCGAACGATTCGGGCAAAATGGGATGGCGCTCGGAGCGTACCGGTCGGTGCAGATCGGGCTCGGTGCGCTGGCCAGCGCGACGCTCGGTCTCTTTGCCGACTCGGTCGGCCTGCAACCGACGCTCGCGGCCGCCATGCTGGTTCCACTGGCACTTTTGTGGATCTGTCGCGACCGCAGCAATTGACTGGGCTCGCTCTCACGGCCGCTAACCTGACTGGTCAAAGACCGAGCGCCATCCCTACCGTGCGCGGATCTGCAGCTCCCTCCCACACGCCTTTTCGTGGCCCGTCGGCGGGGGGAACACGCACCACCTGTTGGGCCGACTTGCATCCCCACCGCGGGGCGTGCACTATGCGGGCTCCGGTCACCGCGGGCGCTGCCACGAGCGCGGCTTCGGTTTCGACATCGAAGCCCACCTCCAGACGTAGCCCGTCATCGTCCGGCAGCCACTCCCAGACCGGAGCGGCCACGAGCACGCCCGGCCGCTCTTCGCCTCCAACTATCCGGGCCACTGTTTGAGCGTTCCACGGCATCTGATTGGCACCACCCGGGGTTCCCCCGAACAGACTCGGGTGTCCCTCCAGATCCGAGACGACCCAAGCATGCAGCGTGGTGGCCGGACGCCGGCCAGCCACAGGAAAGTTCGGATGCCCCGGCTCGGGGCTGAACCCGCGACCGGCCCGGTTGGCCAACGGCAGGTCATACTCGGGCACCACGATTCCGCTGCCGAATCGTGGGAAGGAGTTGGAATGGATGATCACAACGACGTTCCCGTCACTATCGGCCGCCGACACCATCGACGTCCCCCCCGGGTCGGCGAGCATGTCCCGGCGGCCCGCGATCGCCCGCATCACCGATGAGTGGAGTGCCGCGGCGGCGGCCCCACCGGCTGAGCGCATCGCTTCCGCCGGCACACCCGCGAGCGCGTCGAGCAGGCTTGGTCCATGCGTCGGTGCCGGTGTGACCCAGATGCTCCGGCCGCCCACAACTGATCTGGCGGAGGGCATCCATTCGGCTCTCGCGCTGCCCAGGTCGTCACGAGACAACACACCGCCGCGCGCGCACACCGCACGAAGAATCGCCTCGCCGACCGGGCCGTCGAGGAACTGAGAACCACGCTCGGCCCACTCGGCGAGCGCATCGGCTAGGCGCGGCAGTCGCACCGCTGAACCCGCAACAATTGGGAGCCCACCCGGATAATAGGTGCACCCCTCCGGATGCATCTCGGCCACGAGCGCGACGGCCTGCTCCGACAAACGCGTGCATACCGTTGCCCACGCGAACCCGCCGACCGCGAGCTCGATTGCCGGCCGGGCGAGCCGACTACGATCGAACCGGCCATGATCGGCGAGCGCCGAGTATCCCGCCGCCGCACCAGGCGGTCCGACCGAGTTCGGGCCAACTTTGCGCCAGTTGCCGCTCGCCGCCACGTCGGCCAGACCGGCAGGGGCACCGCCGACTGCGATGAGTGCCTCAGGTTCGCTGGCGCCTGCATGGAGAACGATGGCCACCAGATCGCCGCCGAGCCCACACTTCGGAGGTAGCAGCACGGTTTCGGCAAGCGCAGCGGTCACCGCGGCATCGAAGGCGTTCCCGCCGTCACGCATGGCCTGTGCAGCGGTCTGGGCGGCGATCGGCGCGGCCGCGCATACCACACCGCGCAGACCCCGACCGGTAACCTGTTCGGCCATCACAGCCACCTCCGCCGGCAGGTTGGTCATCGTTGCCCCCTCGTCATACCGATTGCCCAATCATGTCGCATCGTTGGTCGGCCGCTGGCCGGTTTCGCGCCGAAGGTCTGTTGAGGTTAAAGCGAAGCCCGTCCATCACGGTCGATCGGTCGAGGTCGAACGCGAAGTCCTCGATTGCGGGTCCAGATCTGAGACCACTGCACGGCCTCTACCAGGTCGCGGCCCACAATGATGCCGGAGCGGATGCGGCGTACCGACGCGTTCGCGGTCCGTTCTGGAGATTTTCAGCGAGGTCTCTTGTTTCATGGCAAGATAGTATACAATATACGACACCGGTACCCACGCCGGCCCAGGGCAGGCCGCCTCCGGGGCGTTGAGCCCCGACCCAAACCTAGAAAGGGTGGTATCACATCATGACCGAACTCCTGTCACAGCCCGAGTTCCGGCTCGCGTTGGAGAACGCGATCAAAGGCCGTGAGGCGAAGAACGCCTCGTTCTCTCTCGCCTGGGCCAACGGCGAGTTGACCCGCGAGCACTTCGCACGCTGGGCCGAGAATCACTACCACTACGTCGGACCATTCTCTGACTACTTGGCATACATCTACGCCAATACGCCTGAGAGCGCTCGTGGTGCAAAGGACTTCCTCCTGCAGAACATGTACGAGGAGGAACTGTCCGACGTGCGCCATACCGACCTGCTGATCCGCTTCGCTGAAGCGTGTGGAACCACCCGCGAGCGCGTTGTCGACATCGAGAATGCCACCGCGGTCACACGGGGGCTACAGGGCTGGTGCTACGCGATCGCGATGCGCGAGCACTTCGTTACCGCCACCGCCGCCTTGGTCGTCGGCCTCGAGTCGCAGGTGCCGTCGATCTACCGCCGTCAGTACCCGGTGCTGCTCGAGAAGTATGGCTTCACCGAAGACGAGACCGAGTTCTTCGATCTGCACATCACCGCCGACGAGATCCACGGTGAGCGCGGCTACCAGATCGTGCTCGAACACGCCACCACTCCCCAGCTGCAGCAGCGATGCTTGCAACTCGTCGGGCACGGCGCCGAGGCGCGGTTCTCTTACACGAAGGCGTTGTACGACACCTACGTGATGAAGCCGGACACGCCCGTGGCCAACCCGGAGCCGGCGCTGGCCTGAGCGACGTCGCGCCATGCCCACGATTCGCTTCACAACCAGCGATCGCGAGGTCACATTTCCGGATGGCGACGAGGTGAACCTCCTCCGCGTCGCCATCCGGAACGACTGCGGCATCCCGTTCAAGTGTGCGAGCGGGAACTGCGGCACTGACCGGGTCCGGGTCGAAGCCGGCAGCGAGCACTGCGTACCGCCACGTCGCCGCGAGCGTGATCGTCTCGGCGATCTGTTGGGCCACGGGTATCGCCTCGCCTGTCAGACCTACGTCGTCGGCGATGTCACGGTTGCATGGGATCCTGATCAAACCGAGATGGAATTGGGCAGCCGCGCAATCGACCGCCTCAAACAGGTCTGGCTGACCAGGGAGGACACGGCGTGAGCGGCGATGAGAATCACCACACCACGACTTGGCTCGTAGTCGGTTCCGAGCACGAGCTGACGAAGGCCAGGAAGCGGGTCGTCACGCTCGATGACCAGCGTCAGATCCTGGTGCTCGCCCACGATGGGCGCTTCTACGCTCTCGACAACGTCTGCATCCATCGACAGCGGGAACTGCACAAGGGGGCGATCCTCAACGGCAAGCTCGTGTGTCCGGGCCACCAATGGGCGTTCGCGCTCGACAGCGGCTGGGAAGCGATCAAGGAACAACGCCAACCCACCTATGGGGTCGCTGTCGTCGACGGTGAGGTGCGAATCGACATTACCCAGTTCAAACAGGAGGAAGACTGCAATGCTGCTCGACGTTGGTGACTCGTTGCTGTACATCCGAGACATACCCGGCACCGGCGTACCGATCGTGTTCGTCCATGGATCATGGGACGATCATCGAAGCTGGTCAGCGTGCGCCGACCAGCTTGCCGGCCACCACCGCGTCGTCTCCTACGACCGCAGGGGGCACACAGCTAGCACCGCCCCCGATCGTCAAGGAAGCATCGCCGACGACGTCGCCGACCTCGTCGCCGTCCTAGACCACATCGGCGTACCGGCGGTGCTTGTTGGCCACTCGTACGGCGCAACCGTCTGCCTGCTCACCGCACTCGATCATCCAGCGCTCGTTGTCGGCGCAGTCGTACACGAGCCCCCGCTCTTCGCCACGCTCAAGGGCCACCCGCAGTACGGGCCCCTGCTCGAGTCCGTTGGCGCATCGATGACCGAAGCCGCGCGCCTGATCGAAGGCGGGCGCGCCGAGGAAGGCGCCGAGTTGTTCGTGAACGAAGTCGCGTTCGGCCCCGGCGCATGGGCAAACACGTTCGACGGCAACCACCGCAGCACCATGATCAGCAACGCCGCGACCTGGCTCGACCAGTACCGAGATCCCAACAGACTTGCCCTGTCCCCCGCTCGCCTCGCCGACGCCACAAGACCGCTGCTCATCACCCGCGGCACAGCCAGCCCCCCGATCTACGGACCGAGTCTCGACATCGCACTCGCCGGCGCACCAAGGGTTGCGAGCACCTTCATCAACGGGGCCGGGCACGCCGCTCCGCTCACTCACTCCGATGACTTGGTGCGCGCCATCACGGCCTTCATCAACGGACTCGACGACTGACGACGCTCAGCGTTGCGCCCGGTTTGACCCCGCTCCGGTCGTCGGCACTCACGAGGCGTCAGTCCGTCGGTCGGGCTCGTGATTCGTAGATAGACCACTCCAGAGGTCGATCCGGTTGGAGTGGTTCGAGCCCAGACCCGTCGACGGTGAGGTCGAAGACGGTGGCTTCGCGCCCGCCGCTGCAACCCGTGAGGGTGAGGACGAGCGCAGCCGTCGACCAGGAGCGGATCAATGCTGCCCGAAGGCCACTCGAAGCCGGGTTACCTTGCGGATCACAAACTTGTCCAGAAACAGGATGAGCGCCGCGGTGACCCCCCACAGCGGATAGACGATCGCAAGCACCGCAACGATGACGATCAGGCGGTTCGCCAGCCGCACCTCCCGGGGTCGTCGAGGCAGGCCGGCCGTGCCAGGTCGGCGGCGCTTCCAGTACATGACGCTCGCGGTGACCACCGACCAGAGCGTCAGCACGCAAAGCAGCGTCATCAGGATTCGAGTGACGATGCCGAACTGAGTGCCCATGTGGACGCTGACGGTGACGTCGGTGGCGTAAGAGACGACGCCGTAGCCATAGACGTCTTGCTCGGCCAGGGTCGCGCCAGTGAACTGGTCGAGAAAGAGGTCGCGCGCTTCGCCGGTCTTGCGCGGCCACGAGTTCGACAGCGTGAAGCTGCCGTACAGTGGGTTGCCGGCGTCGTCAGTGCTGTTGCTGGGGAAGAAGATGGTGTAGCCCGGCTTCATGCCTTCCTGCTCGCCGATCGCGAACACGGCGTCGAGAGCGATGGGGGCGGCAACCGTGCCATCGATTGGGGTCGCATACGACGTCGGGATCGGGATGTCACCGGTGTTCCAGTTGATCTGGTTGCCGAGACGATCGAGATCACTCCGAGTGGCGAGGCCGCTGGTCGGCGCGTCAGTCCAGGTGTTGGGGCTGATCTCGTTGGCGAGGGAGGTGAAGTTGGCACCCCAGTACGAGGACCACGGCATGCCGGATACGAGCACGAACAGCAGCAGCCCGCATAGCACGACGCCAGGGACGGCGTGGAGATCACGCCACTTTGCCCGGCCCTGTTTCGTGAGGCGGATGCTGAAGCGTCGGCGCCCGCTGCGTTCACGTTCGACCTGTGCCTTGCGGGGCCACCACAGGTACAGCCCGGACACCGCCAGCACGATCCCCCAGCCGCCCAGTATCTCGAGCATCACATCGCCGACCACGTAGGTGCGCATCACCGGTTCGTCATCCCACAACGCCGACACGCTCGGAAGCGACACTTCGAGGCTGTCGTTGTTCAAGAACCCGTGAAGCCGATTCGACAATCCGACGATTCCGCCGCCGGGGTCCTCGTCACCGAGCACCTCCGCCGTGTACGGGTCGACGAACACGTCGCGCCCGTTGTCGAGCCCAAAGGTGGTCGACGCCGCGCCGTCGGAAGGCATCGTCATCGACACAACCGATGCATCCGGGTACGCATCCTCCACGGCCAGCTCCTGCTGGTCGAACGACACCCAGTCACCGGTGTCGCTGACGGTGCGGACGCCCGCCTGCGTCAGGTCGCGGATCGGTTGGGTGTACAGGATCACCAGGCCGGTGACAGCCATCAGCACCAGGAACGGTGCGGAGAACGCTCCCGCGTAGAAGTGGGTCCGCCAGATCGCACGCCAGCGCCGGCTGGCGCGGTCAGCCGCTTCCGCCGACGCGTTCAGCACGTCAGGTTCGTCTGGAAGATCCGCGTATGTCGTTGCCGTCACCTTTGGTCACACCCCTTCTTGCCACGTTGGAACCACGGTCGTCATCGCCCCACGAAAAGTTCCGCTCGGTGGTCGGCGGACGGTGGCC
>VFMC01000628.1 GCA_006515795.1 Acidimicrobiaceae bacterium
CGCCGCTAGCGCCAGGGTCAGGCGTCGAAGACGAAGTCGCCGGTCAGGTGCACCGTCGGCGGCTTCTCGGTCTCAAACGTGCTGAACTGCAGGTCCAGCATGGCATCCACCGTGCCCGCGACCTGGCCGCCGCTGGACGCGTTGACGTCCACCTGCACCGTGCCGACACCCACGCCGCTGGCGATCCACGTCGCCACGGGCGGGATCTGGAAGCCGGAAACCTTGCCGGTCTCGGTGTAGGTGAGCAGCAGCGTCGCGTCGTTGGTGAAGGTGGCCGGCGCCGTGTCGTTGACCACGTCGAAGGGCACGACCATGGACATGTTCTTGGACGGGTTGGTGGCCGAGACGCCCACGATCACGATGTGCCCGCCGGCCGGTACGCCGGGCGTGAACTTGAGCTTGAGCTTCACGCCGTCGATGAACAGGTTCAGCGTCGCGTTGCCGATCTTGACGTCGCTGCCGAACATCGTGATCTGCTCGTCCGCGTCCGTGCCGACCTTGTTGTCGAGCAGGATGTCCCACAGGCCGTTGGCCAGCTTCTTGGGCATCTCGAGCAGGATGCCGGTCATGGCCCAGGTGATGACCTTGGCCTTCTTGCCGCCGATCCTGAGCTTGCCCTTCTTGCTGCCGAAGTACTCGCCCGCGATGTAGAAGGGCAGGCCGGGCGTGGCCTCGTCGATCTCGAGATCGAAGAGCTCGTCGAACAGGCCGGTGATGTCCGGGGCCTCGATGACCACCGACTCGAACGTGAACGGGTCGGCGCCCTTGGGCTGCACGTTGAGGGTCAGCGCGCCCAGCACGGCCTTCTTGATCTCGGCCGTGATCTGCAGGTCGGTGAAGTCCGTGACCTTGAGCACGTACTTCTTGCCGGTGGCCTCGTCGAGCAGGAACACCTTGGGCTTGGCCGTGCCGAAGGCCGTGCCGTCGATGGTCAGCACGCCGCCGACCGCGGAGGAGACGATGCCGTCGCCGCCGTCCGTGTCGGCCGAGGACGTGACGGTGTCGATGCCCAGCGCGCTCGCGCTGGTCAGCAGGCTGCCGGCCAGCACGGCGCCGGCCACTCGGGTCAGGAAGGAGTTCATGGGATCCCGCAAG
>VFMC01000629.1 GCA_006515795.1 Acidimicrobiaceae bacterium
TGCCGCTGCTGCTCTGGTAGCTGCTCAGGCCGGTGAGGCCCGTGGTGGGCGTCACGGCCTGCTGGCTGACCGACACGCAGTAGGACTCGCTGCGGTCTGCGCCTGTGTCCACGTAAAAGGCGAACACGTACAGCCGTGGATTGTCGTCTCCGAACGCCGGCACCTCGACGGTCGTGGCTGCAGCGAAGGGGTTGTCGATGACCACCTGAGGCCCCGCGAGCTGTACCCACTGGTACCGGAACTGCACCGGCTGCCCCGTGCGCGGGTCGATCTGATCGGGCCGGTTCACCAGGAAGCCCGCACCGTCGAGTGCCACCCGTTGCCCGCTCGTGGCCGAGAGGGGGACGATGGCCGGGTTGACGGTCGCGAGCACCTCGGGCACGAAAGTCGATGGGCCGTCCACCAGCACGCGGATCAGCCGTGAGGCCTCGAGGCCGCTCGGTTGTCCGATGGCGTCGAGCAGCTCGACCTTGCATTCGAAGAGGTGCACTCGAGAGGTCGTCGGCGTGAAGCTCGTCTGCGAAGTCCGCGAGAGCGTGTCGGCCTCGCCCTCGTTCGTGAGCACTTCCGACGGCCCGCTGACCTGACGCCAGCCGATCCGCACGCGCTTCCCGTCGGCCACCTGCGTGACCCGCGCCGCGAGAGTCACGACCGGAGAGTCCGCCAGACTCACTCGCAGGCTTCTCGGCTTGCCTTCGACGCGCAGGGTATCACCCACGTCCTCGCCCGTCGTGGAGGTCGTCGAGGCCGAGGCCACCACCGCAAGCTTCGGTGCCTGCTGGCCCGCGCCGACCGCCATCACGGCTATCGAAGCCGGCGGACTGGAGGCTGATCTCGGGTCCGTCACGGTCAGCTCGAACTCGTAGACTCCGGGCTGCGCTGGGATGAAAGAAGCCACGGCCGCCGTGGCCGATGGGCTCAACACCACGCTCGTACCTCGCACCTGCTGCCACCGGTACGCCAGGTGTTGCCCCTCTCCCGGGTCGGGATCGGTTGAGGTCGCTCCGCAGAGGTTCACCCACTCGCTCGATTCCACGAATTCGAGCGCCGGCTGATACCACCGGGCCGCGCGGCTTCGAGGCAGGCCGGTGAGTCGGAGGCCGGTTGTCCTGGGCCACCTGCACCGTGACGCTGTCGGGCCGGCTCCAGAACGCCCCGTTGAACACGGAAAGTTCGAACGTGTACGAGCCCTGCTTGTCGGGCACGAACGTCGGGTAGGCTGTCGCCGCGCCTTGCAGAGCTGCCGTATTCACGGCCGAGTCCTGCGGCACCATTGGAGCGCCCGCAGAGCCGAGAGCCACCGTCCAGGCATAGGTCAACGGATGCCGCTGCGAGTCGGTGCTCTCGTGCCCCATGAGCGTCACGCAGGCTCGCCGGGCGCCTGGCAGCGTGCTCGTGGGATCGGGAACCGTCGCCGCGATGCCGCCGCCCGACAGGAACGTAACGCCGTAGAACGCGTCAA
>VFMC01000194.1 GCA_006515795.1 Acidimicrobiaceae bacterium
GTCGACACCCTGCGGCTGGCGACCAACACGTTGCTGTGGGAACGCGACGGGATCGTGCTGCGGATCGAGGCGGACATCAGCCGCGACGAGGCCGCTCGAATCGCGGTGTCGTGGGAACCGACGGCTGGGTGACGGGTGTCGGACGGGCATGACGTTGGCGGTGCGAAGATCTTCCCAATCCGTGTGGCCTCGTGCGCCGAACTACCGGCATGCTCCCAACACGATCTCGCCCGGCAGTTCGAGCAACGCTTCTGTTCGCCGCGGTGGTCGTCGTCGGCTCCGGCGTCATCGCGCTGACCACCCTGGGGTCGGATGCCGCCGACGAAGTGGATCAAACCGGCTACGCGCCGTCGATCACGCTCGTCGGTGTCGACCCTGGCTCGCCGGTGGCCACGGGCGACGCTTCGGTGGAGGTGCAGCCTGCGGCTCCGAACGCGACGCTGGCTGTCACCCGCTACCTCGACGCTGAGATCGCCGGCGACTACGCCACCTCGTTCAGCCAGCTGAGCTCCGACGACCGACGAGCGTTCGCAACGCTGGAGGACTGGGAGGTCGGGGCTGACGATCGGCCGAGGATCCTCGGCTACCGCATTCTCGACATCGATGGCGACACGGCGCGCGCCGATGTCGAGCTGCTCGCCTTCGTCAGTGAGATCAACGGAGTCAGCCCAGCTTCGGCGACGTACGACTTTGCCATCGAACAACAAGACGGCGGCTCGCGGCTCTCGCTGATCGGTTCGACGTTCACACCGCACTATCCGGGCCAGGACCTGGCGGTGCCCACCGCAGTCGCATGGGTCGAAGCCGCCCAGCGGTGCGAGGACGATGCCCGCGAACGACTCGAGTACGACGGCAACCTGCTCGGCACCCTGGGACTGGCCGAGTCGATCTGCGGGGCGGCCGGCGCGGCCACCGCATCCGTCGGCCGACTCGATTCGCTCCCTGACCCCTCAGCGGTGCTGAACGGTTTCGGCGAGCAGGCCGCGCAGTGGAGCCGTGTCGTTGCCATCCAGAACGTCGCAGGGGCATCGCCGCTGCACGTCGTGCTCGCCCCACTCGGCGATCACTGGGTAGTGATCGGCGCACTCTCGGCCTGATCGCACCCGTTCCACCCCCCGCCCGTCGGGCGGTCAACCCTGGCCGTGCACCACGGCCGCTACGAAAGGACCACCAGTGTCAAGAAACAGAAAGCTCAGCAGGGTCGTACCCGCGCTCGGGCTCAGCAGTGTCATCTTGGCCGGACTCATCGTGCAGGTCGATGCGTCCAGTCACCGTGAGGCACCGTTGATCGCCGAAGACCCGGTAGCCGACCTGACCGACGTCTACGCGTTCGTCTCCCCGGACGATGCATCGACGGTCACCCTGATCATGAACGTCAACCCGTTCGAGCAACCGGCCGGCGGACCGAACTTCTACAAGTTCGGCGATGACGTTGCCTACCGGTTCAACATCGACGTGAACGGCGATGCCAAGGAGGACTTCAAGTACGAGTTCCGCTTTGCCAGCAAGGTGAAGAACCTGGGGACGTTCCTGTACAACACCGGACAGGTGACCTCACTCGACGATGGCGATCTGAACGTCGTCCAGACCTACTCGGTGACCGAGGTCGACAACACCCGCCGCTCGCATACGACTCTCGGCAGGAACATCCCGGTTCCCCCCGCGAACGTCGGCGAGCGGTCGACACCGAACTACGAGGCCAATCTGGCCGCACCTGCGGTCACGGCCCTGCTCGGTGGGATGAAGGTGTTCGCCGGTCCACGCGATGATCCGTTCTTCGTCGGTGCACACCATCGCATTGCAGATCCCGATCGCACATCTCACCGAGAAGTACGGCGACCCGGTGATCGGCGTGTGGGCAACGACGCATCGTCGCTCGTCGGAGATCCGTCGCAGCAACGGCACCGAGAGCCACGGTGGCAACTGGGTGCAGGTCTCGCGGCTGGGCATGCCACTGGTCAACGAGGTGGTGATCCCGATCGGGATGAAGGACAAGTTCAACGCCTCCCAACCCCGCAAGGACACTCAGTTCGCGGCGTCCGTGCTGACCCCGGAACTGGCCAACCTGATGCCCGTGCTCTACCCAGTGCCCGGGTTCACGGTGCCGACGTCGGTCGACGCCGGACTCGGTCTCGGTGGTCGAGAGGACATCGCCACGATCTTCCTCACCGGCATCCCGGGCGTGAACCGCTCGAGCCTGTTCAGCAGGCCTGGCGAGATGATCCGACTGAACACCTCGACGGCAAGTGGCTTCCCGAACGGGCGGCTGCTGACCGACGATGTCACCGACGTCGAACTGCGGGCGCTTGCCGGTGGGATCGGCTTCCCTGGCACGGAGGCGTTCAACGTCTCCCCCAACAACGCGCTCGGCGATGGCGTCAACGCCAACGACAAGCCGTTCATGGCGGCCTTCCCCTACGTCGCCGGGCCGTGGTCCGGCACTGACTGATCAGGAGCCGTTGAGATGACCACCACCGCCAGCCCACCACACCAAACGTGCGAGCACGCTCCCGACGACCACCGGCCAACCGGCCGCGTCCGTTTCGTCGGGCCCGCGTTGTTCGTCCTGGTCACCGGGCTGGCGGTGGGTCGCCTCATCTGGACCGATCCCACCACCACCACCACGACGGCGAAGGAAACTGCCGCCGCGGCCCTTGACGAACTGCGCGCCGTCGCCGAGACCGACGCGACCTCGGTCGAATCCTGGATCATCTTCGGAAACGCCTCGATGAAGGCTGCGGTCGCCAGCGGAGATCGTGACGAGTACATCGCCGCCAAGGACGCATTCGACACAGCGCTACGTCTCGCGCCCGACTCGCCCGACGCACTGACCGCTAGGGCAGGCTTCGCCCTCAACGCTCACGACTTCGCCACAGCATTGACTCTCGCCGAGCGGTCGGTCGAGCTGAACCCCTACAACCCTGCTGCTCTCGCAGCTCTGGTCGATGCTCATATCGAGACAGGCCGATACGCCGCGGCCGAGGTAGCCCTGAATGCTCTGCTCGACGTAGAACCCAGTTCGCCCGCGTACGCACGGGTTTCCTATCTGAGGGAACTCATGGGCGACGTCGATGGAGCGCTACTGGCCATGCAACGGGCCGTCGCCTCGGCTTCGCCCGGAGCGAATCGGGCCACCCTGCTGGTCTTCCTCGGCGACCTGCAGTTGGAGATGGGCCGGGTCGAAGACGCGAGCAAGGCGTACGGCATGGCGCTGATGGACAGCCCTTCGAACGCAGCCGCAACGGTCGGTCAGGCGCGTGTGCTGATTGCCCGCGGATCGCTCAACCAGGCCGCCGCCCTGTTGGACACTGCCATCGAGCTCGGTCCCGAGACCACCGCGGCGATCGTTCGTGGTGAAGTCGCACTGCTGCTGAACGATCGGGCCGGCGCCGAGGCAGCGTTTGCGATCGCCCGGACGCGCGACGACCACCTACGTGCCCGCGGCGAGGCAACCGACCTCGATTCGGCCACCTTCCTCGCCAATCGTGGACAGACGGCCGAGGCGGTCACCCGGGCCAGCACGGCCTACGCCGTGCGCACGACGGTGCTCGGCGCAGACGTGCTGGCGTGGGCGCTGTTCATGGCGGGCGACCTCGACGAAGCACTTCCACTGGTCGACGACGCGCTGGCCACGAACATCACGTCACCGACGGTCAGGGTCCATTCGGCGGCGATCCTTGCCGCGGCCGGCGAGACCGGGCGGGCGCGCGACGAGCTCGCCGTTGCGTTTCGAGCGACTCCATGGACCGATCTGTCGATCCGACCGGTCGCCATCCAGCTCGCTGACCAACTCGGGATGCGGCTGCCGGCCAGCTGGTCGCTCTGACCGAACTGAACTGCTGCGCGGCGGCGTACGCCAAGAGCCCGGCCCGACGCCTCCCGGCGAGGACCGAGACTCATCCCGCCACCGTTGTTGCAGCTCTCCTACCACGGTCGTATCGTTGTCGCATGCCCCGCGGAAATCCTTCTCCCAAGCTCGCGATCACGGTCGATCCCGACGTCCACGAGCGCGTCGTGAGCGCCGCCGCCCAGGAGGGCGTCAGCGTCTCGGCCTGGATGACCGAGGCCGCCCGACGAGCGCTCGTCGTACGCGATGGCCTCTCGGCCGTCGCCGAATGGGAACGCCTCAACGGACCGTTCACCGCGGATGAGATGGCCAGCGCCCGACAGCGGGTCGCGGCGGAACTCGTCACACCTCGCAAGCGGTCAGCGTGACCACGGTCTACGACACGGGCGTGCTCATCGCCGCCGACCGCAACGACCGCCAGGTGTGGGCCGATCACCGCGCCAGACTCGAAGCCGGGCTGATCCCGGTGACGACAGCCCCGGTGTTGGCCCAAGCCAGCCGCTCCCCCCGGCAGGTGCAGCTCAGACGCTTCCTGCGTGGGTGCGAGGTCGTCGCGTTCCACGCCATCCAAGCCCACGCCGTCGGGGCACTCCTGGCCAAGTCAGCCACGGCCGACGTCGTCGATGCCCACCTCGCCGTCACCGCGGAACGGACCGGTGCTGTCGTGATCACCAGCGACCCCGACGACCTCCGCAAACTCGCCTCCCACATCCGACCCCGGATAACGATCCGCACTACAGCCTGACACCCGGCATCACACAGCACGGACGTCGGGTGCCCTTCCTCGACGGCACATCGCACCACGTCAGTCGGTGTAGCCGGGGTCGCTGGGCCAGTTGGGCTGGAAGAGGTGCCACTGCTCTGGGGCGCGCCGGATGAGGAACTCGAGTTCGTGGGCGAGCAGCTGGGTAACCCTGGCCACGTCGTCGCGCAGCCCTCCACCGAGGCGGTGCAGCGGCAGCGGTGGACGAACGATGGCGTGATGGCCATTGTAACGCTGGGTGAAGTACACGCCGGTCGGCAGGATCGCCGCACCCGTGCGCAGCCCGAGCGTGGCCGGACCAGCCGGCAACGTGGTGCGCTCGCCGAAGAACTCCACATCCACCCCTGTGCGTTCGATGTCGCGGTCGCACAGCAGGCAAACCACCTCGTTGGCGTTCAGTGCCTTCAGCACGGCGCGCGCCGCGCCCGGCCCCAACGGCACGACGGTCATCCCCAGGTCGCGGCGAAGCTCGGTGAACCACTCGAACAGCTCCGGCGGGTCGATCGGCTCTACAACCACCGTGAGCTTGTGGCCCTGATCGGTCATCCATCGCCCGGCCCACTCCCACCCGCCGAGATGCGGGAGCGCCAGGATCACACCGTTGCCGGCCTGCAACGCGGTCGTGATGTGCTCGTAGCCCTCGGTGCTGAAGCCTCGTTCGACGGTTCGCTTCGACAGCGTCGGCAGGCGAAAGCTCTCCATGTAGTACTTCGCGTAGCTGTCGAACGCCGTCTGGGTGGCGAGCCGCATCGCTGCTCTGCCGATCGACGGGTTCACTCGCCGCAGGTGCCGCTGGAACATCTCGCGCCGGTCGGCGTTGGCGAAGCTTGCACCGAACCCCAATGACGATGCGGCTGCCGCGGCGAGCGGCCCTGGCATCAACCGGGCCGCGAGCGAGCCGAGTCGGTAACCGCCGACCGTTGCCGCGTCCGCGAGCCGGCTCCGAGGATCTGGATCGGCCACGACGTGAGTCAGGGATCGCGGCGTTGCTGGCCGCTGATCCGCGAGATGCGCGTGCGGCGCCGCTCGGTGCGCACCACGCGGCGGCTTTGCCTCCGGCTGCGGCGCATCTCGATCTTCGCAGCAGTGAGCGGAGCCACGCTGGCCTGCTTCCAGACCTTCACGAACCTCTGCACCGCGGTGACCAGGGTGAGCACGAGCATGATCCACAGGATCGCGATGAGCAGGGGCGGGAACAGCAGGCCGAGGCACAACAGGATGATCCTCTCGGCTCGTTCCATCAGCCCGCCCTTGGCGTCGAGACCGAGCGACTCGGCCTTGGCGCGCTCGTACGAGATGACGGCGCTGGCCCCCATGATCGCGAACGGCAGCAACGCCATGTGCGGTGACTCTTCGGAAGCGAAGTACCAGGCGACGCCACCGAAGAGCAGCGCGTCTGTGACCCGATCGATCACCGAGTCGAAGAACGCACCACGCTGGCTGGATGTGTTCGACGCCTTCGCCAGCGCTCCGTCGAAGAGGTCGGGAAGCGCGGCGAGCACCACGAGGAGGAGGCCGAGCCGCAAGAAGCCGGCACCGATCGCGACCGCGGCGCCAACGGCGACG
>VFMC01000195.1:0-3573 GCA_006515795.1 Acidimicrobiaceae bacterium
GTCGCCAGGCAGGACGATGGCCCGAAGCGGGTGCGTGACGCTCGAAAGGCCTTGCGAGCCGAGGGAGTGATCGTGCTTGGACATCAGCAGTCGCATCCTCGAATCGCGGCCGATCTTGATCTCGAAATCCCACCGAAGGGCTCGTGGCTCTCCTGTCGCGTAGTGCGCGATCGAGGGGAGGGTGAGAGGACAGCGGAGATTGCCGGGGCATCATGGAGGCTTGCCCGACCTGGAGACCAGCCCGAACCCGGACCCGCCGTCTACACCTGACGCGGGCTCGAAGGACGCCGGTCTCGCGACGCCCGGGCCCTCCTCGGCCAGTAAGCGCATGAGCCTTCAGGCGACCCGCGACACGGCGCCTGAGATGCGCCTTCGAAGCACGTTGCACGCCCTCGGCCTTCGATACAGGGTTCACGTGCGGCCACTCCCGGAACTGCGTCGCACGGCAGACGTCGTGTTCACGCGGGCGAGGGTGGCTGTCTTCGTCGATGGCTGCTTCTGGCACTCGTGCCCCGAACACGGCACCGCACCCTCATCGAACGAGGCCTGGTGGGCCGAGAAGCTGGCGAAGAACGTCAAGCGCGACGCGGACACTGACAGCTGTCTCGCCGCCGCCGGTTGGTTGGTCGTGAGGGTCTGGGAACACGAGAACCCGGCCGCAGCAAGTTCTCGAGTAGCCGACGCCGTCCGCAGCAGGAGAGTGCCGCCGGCTTCTACCGGATCTTCTACCGGACGGGTTGAAATCGATCGATTCTGATCGAGGCTGGTCAGCACGACGAATCGCGAAAGACTAGATCAGACGGTACGAGACGGACTCCGCAACCGGGACGTCGAACTCGCCGCTCGCTTCTAGGTTGCCTGCATCTGCTCGCACTCGACTCCAACCCGGTGCGGGGCGACCCGCCAGATCAGCTCAGTTGGGTAAGGTCGCGACCGTGAGCGACACCGGAGCGGCAGCAGGCATGTGGGACGAGATCGCCGGCGGGAGCTCTGGCTGGTCGGGTCCAAACGAGCGCACAGCCGCCGTCGACGCGGCGTTGGTGCGCATCGTGCGGGCACTCGATGCCACCGCGCTCCATCACGACGGCAAGCGACCGAAGCGGGTCGAACTGGTCATCGACAGTTCGGCGCAGAGCACCCTCGAGTTCGAGGTCGGCAACAACGGACGATGGAACCTGGAGGAGGGTTCATGGGTCGACGAGGGGCGAGTGCAACGTGCCCGTCTGCTGCGCCCGGTCATCCGCGGCGTGGCTCGGGCGACCCGGCCCGATTTCGTCGCCGCGCTCGATGCGTTGGTGCGTGACGTGGAGGTGGCGTGCGCGGCGCGCATCGCGGTCGACAGCGAGCACGACCCTGCCGTCCAGGTGGCGCGAGGTCAGGTCATCGGACAGCTGCTCGAAGCCGTGTTCCCAACGTTGTCCGCCGACGACCGGGCTGCCCTCCGCGAGGTCACCGTCGCCGTCGAACTGGGTGCCGGAACCACCATGCTGGTCGAGGGCACCACGGGTGACGACATGTTGTTCCTGCTCGGCGGAAAGATCGCAGTTGAAACCCGTGCAGGTGTCGTGCGTCTCGGGCCGGGTTCGGTCGTCGGCGAACGGTCTCCGCTCACGGGCAGGCCGCGCGATGCGAGCGTGCGGGCGATCACCGACGTCGTCGTGTTGGTCCTCCACGCCGGCGACATGGAGAAGCTTCCGCCCACGGTCATCGACGCACTGGGATCCAAGGTTCCCGTCTGAGCGTCGCCTCCCGTCGCCCGAGGCCTCCTAGCACCGGCCGGCCGGGAGCGGGTCCGCTCGATGTGTGATTGCGGGTCGACCCGTCGCGAAGTGTTGGTGGGTGGAGCCGTCAGCGCCGCCGCCCTGGTGATCGCGGGGCACGCCGCCGCCGCCGTCGGTGCCGCGCCGACGGCACCCGCCGATGTGCTCGCCGACATGCCGGCTGAGCGTGTGATGCCGGGCCTGGCGATCTTCCCACGCACGGCGTGGGGAGCTGACCTCCCGGCCAAGGGTCCCGCGGTGCGCGAGGACGCCAGGTTCTTGCTGGTGCACCACACGGCTTCGTCGAACACGTACTCCAGCGCCCGTTCGGTGATCCGTGGGACCTACGCGTGGCAGACGAGCGCAGCCAAGGGTTGGAAGGACGTGTGCTACCAGTTCTTCATCGGCCGCGACGGCGACGTCTGGGAGGGCCGCGACGGGTCAATGGCCGGGCCGGTCGTCGCCGACGCCACCGGAGGAAGCCAGGGCCATGCGCAACTGGTCTGCCTGCTCGGTGATTTCACATCGGTACGTCCAACTGCAGCAGCACAGGATTCGCTGGTGAAGGTGCTGGCCTGGCTGGCGCGACGCAACGCCATCTCGGTGGAGCCCGGGGCCACGGCCACCTTCACATCGCGTGGATCGCAGCGGTGGGCTGCAGGCATGTCGGTGACCACCGCGACGATCGCCGGGCATCGTGACATGAGCTACACGGCCTGCCCGGGCGACTCGTTCTACCCGATGATCGCCGACATCCGAACCGGGGTGCTGGCCCAGAGCGAGGCGTGGCGCACGGCGCTGAAGCCGGCTGCGCGCCTGGGCACGGTCGACCCGTAGCGAGCTCGACTCGGTGCCGGGTCTGGCCGTCAGCCTCCTGGTGGGGTGGTGGTGGCAGTGGTCGTGGTAGGTGCGCGCCCGTCGATGATCACGCTGGTCGCGCCGCCCGTGCCCCCCGTTGCCGAGCCGTTCTGCCCGGGCGAGCACACCGTCACGACCTGGGCCGCCGATGACGCGATCGCCTCGGCACACGCTTTGGCGAGCTGAAGCTCGAGGAGCTCCGGCGTGAGTGACAGCGCGATCTGAGTGTTCGCCTCCGCCTCGGCCTGGGCGGCGATCAGAACTGCACTGGCCTCTGCCTGAGCGGAGATCTGCAACGCCTCCGCCTCCTTCTCGGCGACCTGGCGTCGGGTGTCGGCCTCGGTCACCAACTTCCGTTGATCCTCGATTGCGCGAGCGGCCTCGTTGCGCGACTGGAGGATGGAGTTGATCGCATCGAGCACTTGCTGTTCGGGGAGCACATCGCGAACGTTGACCGACTCGATGATGATGCCGTGCGGCCCGAGGCGGATCTTCAGCTGCTCGGTGATCTCGGCGCCGATCTCCGCCCGCGCAGTGGAGTAGCCCTCCTCGGCGGTGTACTGACCGAAGACGTTGCGGGCCACCTCGCGTGCCTCGGGGCGCACGAAACGATCCTTCGTCACCTCCAGGCTGCCCGCCTGCCGGAACAGCAGGCCAACTTTCAGGGGGTCGACGGAGAAACGGATGGTGAGGTCGACCTTCATTGCTCCGCCTAGCCGCGCGATCACGTCGATCGAGTCGTCCTTGGCGAGGTCACCTTCGTCGGTGGCACGCAACATCGACAGTTCCTGGGTTCGCGTCGAGAACTGGGTGACCTCTGTCCACGGCGCGGTGAGGTGGATGCCGCTCGCCAGCGGGGCACCGACGTTGCCGAACGTCGACGGCACGCCGGAGGTGTTGGCCGGGACGACGCGAACAAAGCTGCCGATGATCAACGCGACCATCAGGATCGCCA
>VFMC01000195.1:3581-8075 GCA_006515795.1 Acidimicrobiaceae bacterium
CCTGCCGATCTGAATCGCCGAGCTGGTGCCTTCGGCGCCGCTGGCTCACTTGAGGTTGCTCCTGACCCGGTGCTGCGTGTCGCAGACTCGAATCGGACCAGTATGTCGTGGCATCGAGCGCGCCTCCGGGCATCCGGGGGATCTCCAGGCGATCCGACTTCAGTAGTGGCGTGCGGTGCCGATGGACCGGGCATGTCCCTGAGGCCTCAACGGCGCACGGTTCCGGCGCTGCACACGGCCGACGCGCCGGCAGGAGACGGCGTACCGGTGGCGGTGATGTCGGCCGGGCTCGACGGCCGGATCCGGTCGTGGAACCGCGCTGCGGTTGCGATGTTGGGCTGGAACGAGTCCGACGTCGTCGGGCGGCCGATGGCGGAGGTGCTCGGGCGAGAGTTCCTGGTCTCCGCCGACGGTGCCGCCCCGCAGCGTCATCACGTCCGCATCGCCCATGCCCGAGGTGGCTTCGTCGACGCCGACGTGGTCGTCGACTCTCGCGGCGACTGGTCGAATGGAAGCGGACGAACGATCGTGGCGGTCTTGCCGGAAGCCGTAGAGCCGGTGCTTCTGGGCGCGGCGAGCACGCCGAGGGTCCGCTCGTGGAACGAAGCGGCCGAGGGCGTGCGGGCAATCGGGGGTTCGGCGGTGTGCGCACTGGTCACGGTCCTCGGTTTGAAGGCCGTCAACGTCGGTTACAGCCGAAGCATCGGTGACGCAGTGCTGCGGACCGTGGGTGAGCGGCTCTCGGCGCTCGTGCAGCCCGACGGGTGCTGCGTCCGCGTCGATGGGGACCGGTTCGCGTTGGTCGTCGCCGAGGACCACTGGTCGATCGACCACGAACGGCGCCTTCTTGCGGCAGTGCGCGACCCGATCGCTACGGACCTGGGGAGCGTGCGCGTTTCGGGATGCGCAGGCCTTGCCGTTGGACCGGCCAAGAGTGCTCTGGTGCTCCTCGATCAGGCTGAGGTCAGCCTCAACGCAGCGGTCCGCCAAGGCGCTGGCGCTGTCGTGTCATCGGGAGCGACGCTGAACCCTGACGACCTTCAGGCGGCGCGGATCGGTAGCGCACTCCTCGACGCGATGTCGGCGAAGGTGATCGAGCCGCACTTCCAACCCGTCATCGACATGGACACGGGTGACATCGTGATGGTGGAGGCGTTGGCGCGCTGGCGTTCCGACGAGCTGGGAGACGTGAACCCGGTCCTGCTCATCTCGGTCGCAGAGGACGCCGGCCTGATCCACGAGCTCGGCCTGCACATCTTGTCGTGCGCCCTCGACTTCATCGCCGCGGCCGTGGCACGGTCGGAGTCCCTGCGCGCCGTCGCGGTGAACGTGTCGCCGCGTCAACTCGAGCACCCGGACTTCGTGCAGCAGGTGATCGGAGCCCTCGATGCGCGAGCACTCGATGGCGCGATGCTCGTGCTCGAGTTGACGGAGAGCCAGGTCATCGAGGACCCGGCTCTGTGCAGCACGCGCCTGTCATTGCTCCGCGATCGCGGAGTGCGCGTGGCGATCGACGACTTCGGCACCGGGCGCGCCAATCTCGCCTACCTCACCCAGATCCCGATCGACATCATGAAGATCGATCGCCGTTTCGTCTCCCGGCTCGGGTCTACCGCAGTCGACGAGAGCCTGGTCCGCAGCATGATCGGACTCGCCAATGATCTGGGCTTGGAAGTCGTCGCCGAGGGGGTCGAGACGGCCGAACAGCACGCCATCCTGCGGCGCCTGGCTTGCCGCTACGCGCAGGGCTTCCTCTACTCGCCGGCGCGCCCGGCGCCGGAAGCGACCATGCCCGTGTCGCTACCGACCGCGGCGAGGGGCGGGCAGGTGCCGATGCCCGCCGACGAACCCGACCGCGTCCATGCGCTGCGGAGCACCGGCATGCTGGACAGCCCACGCGAGCCGTACTACGACGACATCGCTCGACGCGCTGCCACGATCTGTCGCACGCCGGCTGCGCTGATAACCCTGATCGACGAGGATCGTCAGTGGTTCAAAGCAGCGGTGGGGTTCGACACCACCGAGACGGCCCGATCGGTCTCGTTCTGCGCGCACACTGTTTGTGGCGACGAACTGCTGGAGATACCCGACGCACAGCAGGACCCCAGGTTCGCAACCAACCCGCTCGTGGTGGGCGATCCGGCGATCCGGTTCTACGCCGGGGTTCCGCTCTCCACGTGGGACGGTTACAAGCTCGGCACCCTCTGCGTGATGGACGTCGATCCGCGGGTCCTCGATGCACGTCAACGGCAGGGCCTCATCGAACTCGCCGACGCCGCAGCTCGATCCCTCGACGCGCGACGCACCGAGTCCGAAGTTCGAACCCTGCGGATCGAGACGCAACGCGTGACTCAGCAACTCGCGACCACTCGCGACCGTGCCGCCCATCTGCTCGATTCGACGACCGACGGCATCGCCATCGTCGATGGCGAACTGCGCCTCACCTATGTGAACGCAGCCGCGGCGAGCATCCTCGGGTGGCGCGACGAACAGAGAATCGGGCGATCGGTGCTCGACGCGCTGAACCCGCTCGATCGGGTTGCGATGATGTCGTGGTTCAGGAAGGTGAACGAGGAGCATCGGTTCCGGGCCACGGTCACAGTGCGATCGGTGACCGATCGCGCGGTGCGATTCTCGGCGAGCGATGCGCGGAGCATCGAGTCGGTTCGCGGGATCATCATCACCGTGACTGCCGCCGGCGGGCCCTGATCTCGAACCACCGAAGAGGGCTAAGGTCGAGGCATCGATGCGCGCGTGTTCGATCCCGCCGATGCCGCTGAGGTGACGGCTGCCCTCGAGGCGATGGTGCACGTGATCGATCCACATGCCGGCCTCGCATCGCCACCGACCCCGATCTCGTCGGCGACCAGCACGTGGGTGTGGCGGACGGAGTTCAGCGGCGCCGGGCTGCCGAAGTCGTGGGACGAACCGACCGTCGTGCGAATCTTTCGTGCCCACGAGGTGACCACGGCGATCCGCGAGGACGGGCTGTCGGAGTACCTGCTCCGTCACGGGTATCCCGCTGCCGAGACGCTCTGGCGTGGCGAGCTCGCAGAGTCGAACCCAGCTCTGGTGCAGCGTCGGTTGCCCGGTCGGCCGGCCATCGAGATCTTGGCCAGCTCGCGACTGCGCACCGTGGTGCGCGATCTCGCCGTGCTCCAGGCGCGCCTGCACGCGGTGCCCTCGGCAGGTTGTCCGCTCGGCACTGTCTCCACCGCTGGATATCTCGAGACCGACCTTGCCAGGCGCCGGGCTCGGCTGCACATGTCCGGCGACGATGAGGTCTGGGCGTGGTTGCAGCTCACCGCAGCGCAGTTCGACACCGACGAACGGGTGGTGTGCCACGGCGACTTCCATCCGCTCAACGCACTCGTCGACGACGACGGCTCCATCGGAATCGTCGACTGGACAGACGCGGTGCTCGCTGATCGACATCTCGACGTCGGCCGCAGCATCGCCATCTACTGGTTTGCCTCGCTCGTGGCCGAGTCGCGTGCCGAACGGGTCGCGCTGCGCGCCGCCCGTGGCTGGCTGGGAAGGTCGCACCGCCGGGTGTACGAATCGACTGCTCGCGTGGAGCTCGATGACCAACGCCTCGCGTGGTGGCAGGTGGTGCACCTCTACCGCGGGTGGCTGCAGCTGGAGGAGCTGCATGCCCCAGCAGTGGAGGGTCCGCAGAGCACCACCACGCAGCGCTTCCCGGCCGACCTGCGCGATCGGCTGCTGACGCGGTGCGGGCGGTTGCGACACGCTGCCGGCGACTGACGCTTCGCGGCCGCCGTCATAGCGGGTTGCGAACCGGATCGCCCGCCCACACCCCGAGGTCGGTGGCGAGCGCAGGCAGAAGCATGTCGCAGACCTCGCCACCGGTGCGCGGTCGCTGACCCGAGACCATCGCAACGAGCACCGTGCTGCGCTCGTCGAGAACCCAGGCGCACGCCTTGGCGCCGTCGATCGTGCCGGTATGACCCCACCCGTACTGATCGACGATGATCCCTGGCCACCGCAGGGTCTCGAGGTCGGCGACGGTGACCGCAGCGAGCATCGCCGCGATGTCGTCGCTCGACGCGAGCCATGTGCCGGCCCCACCCAGACGCTCGAGTCGGGCGACACCCTTCGCGTAGGGGGCGCTCGATGCCCGCACGCCCTCCGTCGACAGGTACGGGCCTGCCACCGATGCCGGTTCGAACACGAGATCGTTGGCGGCCTTGTCGAGCGGCATGCCGCTCGTGTGCTGCACGAGCAGGCCGAGAGCGCAGTAGTTGCCGTTGGAGTAGACCCAGGTGCCACGCGCCGGCGTAGGTGGGGTCGCGAGTGCGGCGGTGAGCGGGACGTCGCACGTGCCCGGCTCGTCGAGCCACGACTTGCGGTTGACCGGCATGCCGCTCGTGTGCGCGAGGAGCTCGCCGACGGTGACGTCGTTCCACGCCCGATCGTGGGCAACGCCGATTGCGTCCCAAGGAACACGGTCGCCCGGGTGGATGTCGTCGCGCT
>VFMC01000630.1 GCA_006515795.1 Acidimicrobiaceae bacterium
CGGCTACAACTACCTGACGCAGGGCGCCGGCTTCCTCAACACGCTGGGCGCCGTGCGCCTGTCGCGCTTCTTCGCCACTGGCGAGAAGGGCGACCGCTACCCGAACATGAAGGCGTGGAGCAAGCACATCTTCTGGGGCAACCGCCGCGTGACCGGCGGCGTGCTGACGCCCGGCGGCACGGCCTGGGGCCAGAACATCGTCTGGGGTGACACGCTGACGCCCACCGGCCTGAACATCGTCTGGGGTGAGAACTGCGACACCGTCGACTGCAGCAACATCGTCTGGGGCAACAACATCGTCTGGGGCGAATCCGACGCGAACGACAACATCGTGTGGGGCAACACCGACGGCGACAACATCGTGTGGGGCAACAGCGATGCCGACAACATCGTATGGGGCAACGGCGATGCCGACAACATCGTGTGGGGCAACGGCGATGACGAAAACATCGTGTGGGGCAACGACTGCGCCGGCGCCGACTGCGACAACATCGTGTGGGGCAACACCGACGATGAGAACATCGTGTGGGGCAACGCCGAAGGCATCGACAACATCGTGTGGGGCAACTCCGCCGCCGACAACGTGGTGTGGGGCAACACCGGCTCCGACCTGGACAACATCTCCTGGGGCAGCTCGGTGGGCGATGGCGACGAGTTCGGCGACGACACCGCGGAACTCGATACCTTCAACCCGCTGGTGTTTGAAGACCTCTTCGGCGGCGAGCTGCCGCTGCTGACTGCGCCGGCTACCGACGCTGCGCCGGCTACCGACGATGCGCCGGCTACTGACCCTGCGCTGGCCACCGAGCCCGCGCCGGCCACCGACCCGCCGCCAGCCACCACGCCGGCCCCGATGGTCGAGCCGACTACGGCCAGCACGACTGATACGGTGACCGGCGAGGCAACCACGGCCACCACCACGACGACGACCGCAGCCGATGGCACCGTCACGACATCGGTGACGACGACCACGACTCCGGCCGTCGGCGGAGGGCTCTAGTCATGGAAAAGATGCCCTTCCAACCCGAACTGACGCGGACCACGACCATGGTGAGCGCCACGACGACCACGACGAAGACGACCGTCAC
>VFMC01000631.1 GCA_006515795.1 Acidimicrobiaceae bacterium
AGTATCGATACCAGCACCGGCCTCATCACCGAGTATACGCCGCCCACCGCCAACGCTGGCCCCAATGGCATCACGCTCGGCGCTGATGGCAACATGTGGTTCGCCGAGTACAACGTCGGCAAGATCGGCCGGATTACGCCCGACGGCCAGATCACGGAGTTCACGGTCGGCGGTCGGCCCACGGATTTGGCGTTGGGCGCGGACGGCAACGTCTGGTTCACCTCCTACAACACCAACCAGATCGGCAAGATCAGCACGTCGGGAACCGCCACCTATATTGCCGCGCCCAGCGGTTCCGGCCCGGCGGGCATTGCCGCCGGCGCGGACGGCAACCTCTACGTCACGCTCTACAACACCGGCAAGGTGGCCCAGGTCACCACTTCAGGCAGCATCACGCAATTCAGCATCCCGACCGCCAACAGCCATCCGTGGGCCATTAACGCCAGCGCCGACGGCACCCTTTGGTTCGCCGAATCCACCGGCAACAAAGTCACGCAAATGACGACGAGCGGACAATTCACGGAACACGCTTTGCCGACCGCCGGCAGCGACCCGCGCGGCATTGTCGTCTCGGCGACGGGCGGCGTCTGGTGGACCGAGTACGGCGGCAACAAGATCGGCACCTTCGGGGAAGTGCCCACCGTGGGCAATCCCGGCCCGCAAACCAGCGCCGAGCGCGATCACATCGAGCTGCAACTGCTGGCCAGCGACCCGGAAGGCGACGCGCTGACCTTCAGTGCCACCGGACTGCTCGACGGCCTGGTCATCGACCCGAATACCGGACTCATCTCCGGCACCCTCAGCTGCGACGCCTACGACCTGACGAGCGGCCAGAGCCTGGTGACGGTAACCGTCACCGACTCGCAAGGGCATTTCAGCAGCCAGTCGTTCGTCTGGACGGTGGCCGACGTGGCCGTGAAGGACGTCTACTGGACCGGGGCCGGCGACGGCGTCCACTGGAACGACATCTACAACTGGGACATCCTCGACCTGCCCGAACACTGCGACGAGGTCTTCATCAACGACGCCGGCATCACGGTGTTGCATGAGGCGGGCGACGTCTCGATCCATAGCCTGCACTCGCTGG
>VFMC01000632.1 GCA_006515795.1 Acidimicrobiaceae bacterium
CCGAGGACGGCGTCGCTCGAGGTCGTCGCAACCGACCGCCTCTCCGGGGCCGACGCGAGCGCCTCGCTCCGGCCTCAGCTTGGGGTCGTCGTACAATCGCCGCCACGGTTCGGACCGGGCGCGCTGGCGGCGCCGGCGAGCGTGCTCCGGCCCACGTCCTTCACCGCGACAGCCACGGTGACCAACACGGGTCAGGCCACGGCCAGGCTCGACGCCGCGGCGCTCAGGTTCAGTTCGCCCGGACTGTCCTCGACGGCGGCAGGCGACAATCCGACTTCCGTCGCGGGTGGCGCCGCGGCGACCTTCCGGTTCACCGTGAATGTCGCTGCGGATGCAGCCGGGGGCGACAGCTTCGCTAGCCTGGACTTTGGCTTCAGCGATAGCAACAGCTCGGTCCCGGGAATCGCGAGTCTCGCGCTCGCGCCAGGCCTGTTCGTCCGGGTGAACTCGGAGCCGACGGCCAGCCTTTCCACGAATGCCGTCAGGGTGATCTTGGGCAACTCGGTCTCACTGACCGGCGCGGCCACGGATCCCGACCCGGGCGACACGCTCGTGTATGGCTGGAGCATCGAGTCCAGGCCGCCTGCCAGCCTCTCGACCGCCGGCTCATTCCGTCCCAACGACTCGCCGGCGTCGAGTGTCACCTCCTTCACTCCTGACGTGGTGGGCGTGTACTCCGTGTCGCTCGTCGCGTTCGACGGCACCACGCTGTCCGCACCGGTTTTCGCGACGATCTCGGTCGATCGGCCCCGTCCGGTGGCCTCGATCGACGCGTCGCCGGTCGCGACGTTGCACCTGCCGGTGCGCCTCGAGGGCGGCGAATCCCACGATCCGTTGGGCTCGGTCCTGACCTATCACTGGAGCTTCCTCTCGAAGCCCGCGAGCAGCGTTCTGACGGAGGGGGCCCTCCAGCCAAACAACTCTCCGCTGGCGAGCTTCACCCGGTTCTGCCCCGACCGGAAGGGCGCGTTTGTCGTAGGACTCAACGTATCCGTAGGCTCGTCCGTGTCCTTGACTGCGGCCACCACCGTGCCGGTCGAGGGGGTGCCTCCGACGGTGGCGGTGCTGCCTACCGCGCCGGCGCTCGTCCCCCGACGGCGCGACTGGCAGCTTCTCGCCAAACGACTCGGCCGCCGCGATCCGGACCCAGTTCGTCTCCGCAACTCCCGGCAGGTACAAGCTCAAGGTCACTGCCAGCGACGGCGTCGACGTCTCCAATCCCGCCGTCACGACGGTCATCATCGTGAACCCGATTCCGCCGGTCAGGCCGAGGGCGAGGATCAAGAACAACGGCAACATGCGCAGACAGCCTCGCGTCGCGAAGCTGGGAGGCGGTCTCTCGCTGGCCAAGGACGGCAAGGGGATCAAGGC
>VFMC01000196.1:0-2362 GCA_006515795.1 Acidimicrobiaceae bacterium
CCCGAGGCCACGTGCGACATCCAGTTCGGCACGGTGCGCCGCCCCACGCACGCCGGCAACCCGTGGGACGCGGCCAAGTTCGAGGTGTGCGCGCATCGTTTCGTCGACGTTTCCGAACCCAGCTTCGGCGTGGCGGTGCTCAACGACGGCCGGTTCGGCCACTGCCTGTTCGACGGCGGCGTGCGCGTCTCGCTGCTCCGCGCGGCGAGGTTCCCCGATCCCGATGCCGATCAGGGTCGGCATCGGGTGACCATCAGCGTGCTACCGCACGGTCCCGGGCTGTACGAGGTGCTCCACGAGGCCGAGGCGCTGAACCTGCCGCTGCGGGTGGTCGGAGGCGACGCGCAAGGCGCCGATCTCGTGCCCGTCGTGTCGGTCGATCACCCGGGTGTTCAGCTGAGCGCCGTCAAGCGCGCCGACGACGCGAGCGGCGACCTCGTCGTTCGCCTCCACGAAGCGTGTGGCGATCGCACACCGGTGTCGGTGCGCGCCGCGACGAGGGTCACCGCCGCCTACCGGTGCGATGCTCTCGAAACGGTGATCGACACGCTCGACGTCGCGGACGGGTTCGTGGCGCTCACGCTGCGTCCCTTCGAGCTGGTCACCCTCCGCCTCACCACCTGACGCGACGTCGGTCCCCACCAGCGTGGTCGGTCAGGACACGCCGAGGTGGCGCAGTGCGACGGCCGCGTAGATCGACGCGCCATCGACCATCGCGCTCTCATCGAAGTAGACCCGATTGGAGTGGTTGGGGGCCGCGGACGCAAGGTTGCGGTCGGCTGGTGTGCCGCCGAGGAACATCATCGTCCCGGGCAGCCGCTCGACCACGTAGCTGAAGTCCTCGGCGCCCATGATCGGGTTCGGGAGCGTGATGACCTTGTCGGCACCGAGCACCTCGCGGGCGACATCCATGCTGAACTCCGTGTACGACTCCCCGTTCACGGTGACCGGATACCCGAGCGTCAAGTCGACCTCGACGTCGACCTCGTGCGCGGCGGCGATGCCACCGGCCACCCGGCGGATGCCGTCGTGCACGCGCTGGCGCGTGCGCTCGCTCACGGCCCGGATGGTGCCGAGGATCTCGGCCGTCTCGGGTATCACGTTGCTGGTGGTGCCGGCGACGATCTTCGACACGGTGACGATCGACGGGTCGAACACATCGATCCGCCGCGTGACCATCATCTGCAGCGCCTGCACGATCTCGCAGGCCACCGGGATCGGGTCGAGCGTCCGGTGCGGTTCGCTCGCGTGGCCGCCTCGCCCGATCACCTTGATCCGCAATGTGTCGCTCGATGCCATCAGTGGACCGGGCCGCGATGCCACGTAGCCCGACGGGCTCGACGAGGTGATGTGGAGTGCGAACGCACCGGTCACAGGCGAGTCGCTGCCGTCGACCGCGTGCGGGGTCAAGTCGAGCAGGCCCTCCTCGAGCATGAACTTCGCACCGTGGTAACCCTCCTCGCCGGGCTGGAACATCAGCAGCACCCGCCCGGGAAGATCGGCAGCCCGCGCGCTCAACAACCGGGCCGCGCCGACCAGCATCGCCGTGTGCGTGTCGTGCCCGCAGGCATGCATCGCGTTGTCGACCTTGGACGAGAAGTCGAGCCCGGTGTCCTCCGGCATCGGCAGCGCATCCATGTCGCCGCGCAACAACATGGTCGGTCCCGGCTTGCCGCCGGTGAGCATCGCCGCGATGCCGCTCGTGGATTCGTGCAAGGTCAGCTCGAGCGGTAGCCCGTCGAGCGCGCCGAGCACCGCCTCGCGGGTGATGGGGAGGTGGTTGCCGATCTCCGGCCACTCGTGAAGGGTGCGGCGCAACGACACCATGTCGTCGAGCAGATCGCCGGCCTGTTCGCGGAGCGTCTCGATGGTCATCGCCGAATGCTAGCCAGCGTGCTCTGACCGCGTTTCGTGTGACACTGGCGCCCATGACGGCAGGCGACGAACTGGTCGACATCGTCGACGACGATGACATCGTGGTTGCGATGACATCGTGGTTGCGACCGTCACCCGCCGCGACATGCGGGCCGGCCGGATGCAGCATCGAGCCGTGTTCGTGGCGGTGCTGCACCCCGACGGACGCCTGCTCGTTCATCGGCGGAGTGATGCGAAGGACGTGTGGCCGGGGTGGTGGGACCTCGCCGTCGGCGGTGTGGTGGGTAGCGGCGAGGCTTACGACGATGCGGCCCGACGCGAGCTCGCCGAGGAGATCGGCATCACCGACGTCATACCCGAGCCGATCGGCGATGGCCGGTACGCGGACGACGATGTGGCGCTGCTCGGTCGCTGTTACCGGGCGATCCACTCCGGCCCCTTCACCTTCGCCGACGGTGAGGTCGCCGAGGCCAGGTGGGCCACGGCG
>VFMC01000196.1:2368-3435 GCA_006515795.1 Acidimicrobiaceae bacterium
GCTGCTGCCCTTGCTCGGGCCCGATTTCCGATCGCGCTGACGCGCCGCTTCTCAGTGGACGATGCCGCAGCCCGCGGCAACATCACGAGGAGATCCACCACCATGCCCATGTTCGGAGCCAACCCGGAACAGCTCGCGTCGCTCGGCCGCAACCTGCAGCGGCAGATCGAGAGCGTGAACGCGATCACGTCCACTGTCACCTCAGCGCTGGGTGGCACCACTTGGGTCGGCCCGGCCCGCGACCAGTTCGAGAGCGACTGGAACACCACCTTCCGGGCCGCACTCGATCGCCTCAACCAGGCCTTCGAGGCCGCCGGCCAGGATTGCATCAACCGCTCCACCGACCTGCAGCGGGTGATGGGCGCCAGGTGACCACGGCTGCGTGATCTGGTGCGCTCGCCGGAACAGCGCTCCGCGGGCGGCCGGTACGATGAGGTCTGTGCTCACGCTCGAGTTCACGATCGAACCCTTCGTCGAGGGCAACCCCGGACCACATGTGCTCGAGGCCGTCGCCGCCGCCGAGGCGTTCGGCGTCACCGTCGATTTCGGTCCGTTCGGCAGCACCTGCGAGGTGCCCGTGGCGCGGGCCGGCGAGGTTGCCCAGGCCATCATCACCGCCGCGTTCACCCACGGCGCCACCTATGTGTCGCTGGCGGCCGACCGCGGCAGGGACGACGGTGCCGACGACGGTGCCGACGACGACCCCGACCGCGGCGAGGCCGCGACGTGAGCGATGCACCGGTCGCCAGCGTGAAGCTGCCGCGGCATCCTCTGGTGTTGGCGGTGAAGCCGATCGTCGAGTCGCTGGGCGCCACGCTGGTACCACTCGAGCTGCGCGAGCCGGGCGACATGCCGTTGAAGTGGGAGGGCGTCGAGGTGGCGGTGGTTCGCATGGCAGCACTGCACGGCGCACTCGACCGGCTGATCGACAGCGTCGAGCGCGAGTTCGGCACCCGGTTACCGCTCCTGGCGCGTGAGGAGAAGCAGCGCGCCATCCGCCGTCTCGACGAGCGCGGCGCCTTCACGCTGCGGCGCGCCGTGGAGGACGTCGCCGACGCGATGGGTGT
>VFMC01000196.1:3441-14225 GCA_006515795.1 Acidimicrobiaceae bacterium
TCACGGTGTACAACTACCTCAACGCGCTGCACCGCCAACCGTGATCCCGTCGAGCGACGAGTTCGATGTGATCGGCTTCGATGCCGACGACACGCTGTGGGAGAGCGAGGACGGCTTCCGGGCCAACGAGCTCCACTTCGTGACGCTCGTCGCGCCCTTCGCGCCGATCGGCGTCGACGTGGCCGCTGCGCTCACGGCCATCGAACGCAAGAACCTCAGCACGTTCGGCTACGGCGTGAAGTCGTTCGCGATCTCGATGGTGGAGGCTGCGCTCACGATCACGGGTGGACGGGTGCCCACCTCGGTGATCGCCGAGCTGGTGGAGATGGCGCGCACGCAGCTCGAGGCCCCGGTGCGGCTCCTCCCTCACGTGCCCGAGGTGCTGGCCAGGGTTGGTGCTGCGAATCGGCTGGTGCTCATCACCAAGGGCGACCTCGTGCACCAGACCCACAAGATCACCACGAGCGGGCTCGATCACCACTTCGATCATCTCGAGATCGTGCTCGAGAAGGACCCCGAGACGTACGCCAGGCTGCTGCACCGGTTCGGCGTCGAGCCGCACCGGTTCTTGATGGTGGGCAACAGCGTGCGCAGCGACATCCTGCCGGTCATGGCTCTCGGCGCCCATGCCGTGCACGTGCCGTACCACTTGCTGTGGGATCTCGAACACGTCGATCACGACGAGCTGTTCACCGAGCTCTCCTCGCTGGCCGAGCTGCCGGGACTGCTCGGGCTGACGTGACCGTCGCGATCAGAGGCGGCGCAGCGACACGTTCGTGACGCGGTGGTCGGCGCCCTTGCGCAGCAGCAGGCTTGCCCGTGGTTTGGTGGGCTCGATGTTCTCGCGCAGGTTCTTGCCGTTGATCTCGCGCCAGATGAACCGAGCGGTGTCGACGGCTTCGTCGTGAGTGAGCTGGGCGTAGTGCTGGAAGAAGCTGTTCGGGTCTTGGAACACGGTCTCGCACAGCTTCAAGAACCGCTGCACGTACCACTCCTCGATGTGCGCCTCGTCGGCATCGATGAAGATGCTGAAATCGAAGTAGTCGCTCACGAACTCGTCGGCATCGCCAACCTGGAGCACGTTGAGGCCTTCGAGGATCAAGATGTCGGGCTGGCACACGATCACCTCGTCGCCGGGAACGATGTCGTACGAGACGTGGCTGTACACCGGCGCGCTCGCCTGCTTGGCCCCGCTCTTCAACTCGCGGAGGAACTCGATCAGCCGGCGCGTGTCGTAGCTCTCGGGAAACCCCTTGCGGTTCATGATGCCGCGCTCTTCGAGCACCCGGTTGGGGTGCAAGAACCCGTCGGTGGTGACGAGATCCACCTGCGGATGGTCTGGCCACCGCGACAGGATCGCTTGGAGGATGCGGGCGAAGGTGCTCTTGCCCACGGCGACGCTGCCGGCAACGCCGATGACGTACGGCACCTTCGGGGCGTAGGTTCCGAGGAACGCGGCCGACACCTTGTGCAGGCTCTGGGTGGCGGCGACGTAGAGGTTGAGCAGGCGGGTGAGTGGCAGGTAGATGGCGGTGACCTCGTCGAGGTCGATGCGGTCAAGGTGAGCGGGGTTGCCGCGCGGAGCTCGGCCCATTCGTCGCGGTCGAAGGTGAGGTATCGGCCGGCGGCGTCGGTCACGCCGCGAACCCTAGGCCTGGCACGTCGGTCGGGTGCAACCTCCGTGCCAGGCGGGGGGCTGATGTCAGCCGGATCCGATCACGCCGCAGGCGATCCGGTCGCCGGCGTTGCCGGTGTTCTGGGTCTTGGTCGACGCCGCCGGCGAGTTGGCGGTGTACTGGTCGGCGGCGACGCCGACCGGCACGTTGCCGAAGTTGTCGGCGCCGGCGTGGAGCATGACGGCCTTGCCGGCGAGCTGGCTGCGATCGATGCGGTCGATCGTGAACCTCGCCTCGACGCTGCCGTCGGGGTTCGCGTACAGGCTCGGCATGTCGCCGAGATGTGCGCCGTGCGTCTCGGTGCCGGCCTTCCAGTGACCGTCGGCCGACACGAACCAGGTGTTCGAGCCGAGGGTCGGGTCGGCAATGCATCCGTCGCCGTTGGCGGGATCGTTGTTGGCATGGATGTGGAAGCCGTGGAAGGCGTCGACGGCAGAGCCACCTGGCACAGTCAGCACGACGCGCACCTCGGTGTGCCAGTTCCGGCTCTTGAACCACACGGTGCCGACCTTGGCGCCGTCGGCGCTGCGGAGCACCGTCTTGTACCGCCAGTCGTTGGCCGATGCGGTTTCGGTGAACGAGAGTGCACCGCCGCCGATCGTCACGACGGCGGCCAATGAGAGGGCTTTTCTGGTGAGTTTGTTCATGCGTCGATCCTGCGCTCACCGTCGGGTCAGCACATCCGGCAGTCGACGGATGCGTGGGTGGCCTGGACGACGCCGGGAATGTGGTCGCGTATTCGGAGGAGCTCCGGCAGAGCTCCACCACGTGTCCGGTGGGGGTAGCCAACGCCGTGACCTTCGCCCCTGATCAGCGATCGCGACGAGGAGTACCGTGCGATTGTGCGCCTCGATGCGTTGCTCGCCAGCGCGGCCGTGCTGTGCGTGGGATGTGCGTCGGTGCCGGTGACATCGGCGAACACGGCCACGTCGACCGCGACGACGACCCTGGCTCCGACCGGGTACGACGACGGCCCGGTGGCGGCACCGCACACCGCGCGCATCGTGCTGCTCGGCGACGTGATGCTCGGTCGATCGGTGGCGCCGGTCGCGACGAACGATGGTGACAGCATCTTCGAGCAGGTCCGCGCCACGCTCGACGGCGCCGACTTGGCGCTCGCGAACCTCGAGTCGCCCCTGACCACTCGCCCGCACTTGCTGGGCGAAAACGCTCTTGAAGCCGATCCGCGAAGTGCCGCGTTGCTCGCCGACGCCGGGTTCGATGGCATGGCGATCGCCAACAACCACGCGGGCGACGCCGGGCCGCGGACGATCGTCGACACGATCGCAGCGCTCCACGCGCAGGACGTCGCAGCGATCGGGGCAGGTGCAAACCTCGCCGACGCGACCACGGCAACAGTGTTCGAACGCGACGGGGTGAGGATCGCCGTCCTCGCCTTCGATCTCACGCACGGCGGCCCTTCAGCCGGCGTCGAGGCGGGGGTCGCGACGTGGGACCCTGCAGTTGCCAGGCCAGCCGTCGCGGCCGCACGCGCCACATCGGACATCGTCGTCGTCGGTCTCCACGGCGGCGTCGAGTACCTGCCCCGACCCGATCCGGTGCTCGCGGGCGTGGTCGCCGACCTCACCTCGTGGGGAGTTGACATCGTGTGGGGCAACGGCGCTCACGTCGCGTACGCCATCACCGTTGCAGTTGGCGCCGACCACCGTCAGACGGTGCAGGCGCCCGGGCTCGGCAACGCCGTGTTCGACCAACGGTTGCCAGGTACCCAGACGGGGACGATGCTCGAAGTGCTCGCCAGTCCCGCCGGCGTGCTGGCATGGCGCGCGGCATCGATCGGCACATACCTGCGGGCAGCATTCGACGGGTGGGACCTCCCGACCGGCGACGCAGTCTCCGTGGATGGCGAGTGGTGGAACCCGATCGGCCCACTCGACCCGGCCGCGCCGGCGTCGAGCGTGGAACAGGTCGATGGTCTGGTCGCCGGTGGTGTGCTCATCGCCGCCCGCAAGGGCGACGCCGACGGCGACGGCGTGACCGACGTGGTGGCTTCGTATCGGCGGCCGTTCCGCACGCGGCTGCTCCAGCAGGCGTTCCCGGACACGGACTTCGTCGACGCGTCCGGCCGCGGCGCGCATCTCGGGATCTTCGAGGAGGGGACGCTCCGCTGGGGGGCTGGGACGATGACGCGACCGGTCGAAACGCTCGACGTGTGCGATGACGGTGTCGCGCTCGGCTTCTCGGCGCTCGACGATCCGACCGTCACGGCCGGGTCGGCGTGGTGGTGGCGTGGCTTCGGCTTTGCGACCGCACCGCTGCTCAACGGTACGGCGGTCCCGATCTGCGTCGACCTCGACGGGTGGACCGAGCCGGCGCTCCTCCGCGACCCCGAGACCGCGAGCAGTCATTCGATCAGTACCAACAGAGGAGATTCGTGATGCACAGTTCCCGACACGCTTCACTGCACGGTCGTGCGATCGGCCTGGTGACGATCGCCTCGCTCGTCACGCTGGTCGCCTGCAACGCCGACGGCGACACCTCCCCCACGACGGTGCCGGTCGCCACGTCGTCGGCCGCGACCGAGCCATCGACGACGTTGCCCGCCGAGAGCAGCACCACTACCGAACCCGCGACACCTGGCCGCACGGCCAGCGGTCCGCGCTTGCTCAACGCCTTCGCGCCGTACACGGACATCGCGCTGCTCGACGGCTCCACGCCCTAGGCGGGCCCGGCGACACCGACGTCGCTGAACGAAGTCCAGATGCTCGACTGGTTCCGTGAGCAGCTGGCGAACGAGCCGGAGCTCGTCGCCGCGATCGAGGGTCAGGGCTTCGCGATCCGGGCCGGTGGCGCCGCCAACTTCTTCCACCAGATCTACGAGGCGAGTTCGTACGACTACGAGACGACTTTCGTGACGACTGACGCGATGTACAACGCGTGGCACAACGCATTCTCCAAAGTACTTCGGGACACGGAGACCGACGTCCTCGTGCCCGCGCTCGGCGACTACCTGACACGGACGGTCGCCGCCGCCCGCGGTCAGGCCGACGAGCTGTCGGGCACAGACCTCGCCGAGAGCGCCGACCGAGTGGTCGCGCTCTATGAAGCTGCCGCGACGCTGCTCGGTCTCGACGTTGGCGCGATCAGCGAACGCGCCAGCGCCGAGGTCGCGCTCGCGACGGACGCGGCGGAGGCGACGACATCGCCGATCACCGGGTTCGTCGAATGCCAGCTGCCCAACGCGTTCACCGGGTGCGTCGACTACACCCAGTTCCGCCCGCGCGGTCACTACACGAGCAGCGACACGCTTCGTTCCTCGTCGGCGTTGCCGACGACTACACCCCGGTCGAGGTGCAGACGGCCGCCTCGGCGGTGGTGACCACCGGCTTGGCTGACGCGGCAGCGTTCACGCGGGACGCCGCCGTGAGAGACATCGGCGACGAGCTGCTGCGGGTGCGCGCGGTCGGGATCGACCCGGAGAATGCGTCGGTGCGCGTCATGGGTGCCCGCCTCGTGCTCGACTCGTACGTCCTCGATCAGCTGACCTGGCCGAACGTCGGCACCGAGGACAACCGCCGTGTGTCGCCATCCCCGCTCGACCTCGCCTCCGTGTTCGGCTCGACTCGGGCGACCCAGATCCAGACCGACGCCGGCGAGACCGATTTCGCCCACTACCCGGACCAGCTCGAGGCGATGCGAGCGCTCGTGGGTTCCCGGAGTGGCGAGGAGTGGGCTGGCACCGTCTACGACGCATGGCTCCACGCGTTGGAGCCTCAGTTCGCGGACCGGACGGTCGCATACCCCGACTTCATGCAGACCGCGGCGTGGGCCGCCAAGGGACTGCAGACCGGGTTCGGCTCGTACACCGAACTGAAGCACGACACGTTGCTGTACGCGAAGCAGGGCACCGCCGGTGAGGGAGAAGGTCCACAGCCGCCGCCGTTCACGCCGCGACACTTCGTCGAGCCCGACCCGGTCGCGTTCGGCCGGCTCGCTGCGCTGGCGAACCTGATGAGCAACGGGCTGGACGCGCGAGGGCTCCTCACCGAGACGAACGCGTCGCTCCTCGCGTCCTACGCCGAGTTGGCGACGTGGCTCGGAGACGTCGCAACTGCAGAACTGGCCGGCGAGGCCACCTCGGACGCTGACAACACACGCCTCGGCGCCTTCGGCTCCGAGCTCGAGCTGCTCTGGTACCAGTCGTCCGACCTCGACCGGGCGGCCGGTGCGATCCCGGACGTCAGCGACAACGCCGCACTGGTGAGCGATGTCTTCCGCTCGTCGTTCTTCACCCTCGAGCTGGCCGACGGTCTGCCCGAAACCATCCTGGTGGTCGTGCCCGACGGCGCGGGAGGCTTCCAGCTCGCGGTGGGCGCGACGTACTCGTACTACGAGTTCTGGCAACCCGTGGCATCGCCGCGGCTCACCGACGAGGAGTGGCGCCAGATCGTCGCGGAAGGCACTCAGCCGCCGCGGCCCGCGTGGCTGGCCGGTGTCGCGATCGCCGCTGACATCGCGGACGGCCCGCGGGTGGAGATCCCGGGCTGACAGACATGCCGCCAAGAGTTCACCCGCGTGATGGTCATCGTTCACCGAAGATGCCGCGACGCGGAACGAGCCCGACCGTCAAGGACGCGCCCGCCGTCGGCGGGTGGCGAGTTCAGCCCCTGTTCAACTCGCGTTCACGCGGGCTTCGTAGCCTGTAGAGGTGAACGCCGTCGCGAACGAACGTCACGAACTCGAGACCCTCGAGGCCGACGTCCGAACGGTGCGTGACGCGATGCTGGCCGCTGAGGCGGCACGATCCGGCGACATCGCCGCCACCCACCCAGCATGCCGACGTTCGGCAGCGAACCTGGTTCACTACCTCGAGCTCCGCCACCACGACGTCCGAGATCTCCAGGCCCGCCTCGCCGCGGCCGGGCTGTCATCGCTCGGCCGGTCCGAAGCACACGTCCTCGCAACGATCGAGGAAGTCCTGTCGGTGCTCGCCCGCCTGAACGGCCACGAACCACCACCACGCATTGCCGGTGTTGCGCTCAGCGAAGGACACGAGTTCCTCGCCGCCAACGCCAAAGCGCTGCTCGGCACACCGGCCGGAACACGCGGCACACGGATCATGGTCACCCTCCCGACCCAAGCGACCGACGACCCGGATCTGGTCTCGCAGATGACCGAGCGCGGCATGGACATCGCCCGCGTCAACTGCGCCCACGACGCCCCCGAGATCTGGCAGCGGATGATCGACCACGTACGCTCGACTCGGCGCACCAACGGCCACCAGCCCCGTGTCGCGATGGACCTCGCCGGCCCGAAGCTGCGCACCGGCCCCCTTCGCCCGGGCCCACGCGTCGTGCGGATCTCACCGAGACGCGACCGTCTCGGCGTCGTCACGGCGCCGGCGCTCGTCTGGCTCACCGCAGACCACCCCCTCGCAACCAGTCCCTCACGGGTCACGGTCGTGCCCGTCGACGACGCCGGTTGGCTCGAACGTCGTCAGCCGGGTGACCGACTCGGGTTCATCGACAGCCGGGGCGCGACCCGCCACTGGGTCATCGCCGAGGTCCGCGCCGACGGGTGCATGGTCACCGCAACGCAGACCGCCTACGTGAGCTCGGGTCTGAAGCTCGTGTGCTCGACAGGCGTGGATGAGGACGCCGTCGGCGTCGGCGACCTGCCCGAAGTCGAGCAGGTCCACCGCGTCGACTCCGGTGACCAACTGACTCTCACCCGCACGCTGGAACCGGCCGAGCCGACCGCCGCGGGGAGTGAGCATCGCGTCGGCTGCAGCCTGCCCGAGGCGTTCGACCAAGCGATGCCGGGCGAGCGGGTCTGGCTCGACGACGGCAAGATCGGTGGGGTCATCGTCCGGGTCACGTCTGACGAGATCGATCTGCGCGTCACCGACGTCCGCCCAGGCGGGGCCAACCTCAAGGCTGGCAAGGGGATCAACTTCCCCGACACCGACCTCCGGCTCGACGCGCTTACCGACAAGGACCTCGACGACCTCGACTTCGTCGCCCGCCATGCCGACATGGTCAACCTGTCCTTCGTCCGCCATCCCGCCGATGTCGAGCAGCTCCAAGCAGAGCTCGAACGACGCGACGCAGTCGACGTCGGCATCGTGCTCAAGATCGAGAACGTCGCCGCGTTCGAACACCTCCCCGAACTGCTGCTCACCGCGATGCGCAGCCGCCAGGTCGGCGTCATGATCGCCCGCGGCGACCTCGCCGTCGAGGTCGGCTTCGAACGACTCGCCGAGGTCCAAGAAGAAGTCCTGTGGGCCTGCGAAGCAGCCCATGTTCCGGTGATCTGGGCGACGCAGGTCCTCGACACCCTCGCCCGCACCGGGCAGCCGTCGCGGGCAGAGATCACCGACGCCGCCATGTCCGAGCGGGCCGAATGCGTGATGCTCAACAAGGGCCCGCACATCACCGATGCGATCCACACTCTCGACTCGATCCTGACCCGGATGCAACACCACCAACACAAGAAGCGCAGCCTCCTGCGCCGCCTCCAAGCATGGGACCACACTCCACCCGGTTCCTGAGTTGTCGCCTGAGTAACGTTCTCCTCGACCAGCGGACAGACCTGACCTGGTCGACATCCGGCACGTGGCGTTGCGGCTCGAGGTTCCCGAGCTGACTGAGCCGTGGACGAGCGCTTCGGCGTAGCGATGAGATCGTGCTTCGGACGCGGCTGGTCGTCCATGAAACTGCTGCGACGAGAGGGGACGTGAGCCGTTTCACCGCTGTGCCAATGGGTCTGATGGCTCGGCGAGCTGCGCCTCGGACAGCGATGAACCCGTTGACCAACGGTCGGGTAGTGCGCCGCACATGTGCGCCCGCTCTGGTTGCGAGACGTCCAGCCGCGACGATGATGGGCACGAGGCGGGCGGCGAACCTCTCGATGCTGGCGCTGATGCGTTCAGTCGCAGGTGCAGCCCAGTTCCCGACCCTGATCATGAGCCTGGTGAACCGCGCGAAGAGCGGGTCGAGGCGGTTGAGCTGTCGGGTGCCCCATTCAGCCCAGGCTTTGAAGATGGCGGTGGTGAGATCGACGGCGGCGACGATCGGAGTGAGGGGTAGCGCGAGCGCGCGCAGCAAGGCCGGGTCGGTCTGCATCGGTACCTCCGCATCCGATTTGGGGTCTGCGTCGGTGTTTATAGGTGGGGGCAGCGTTGTCCTCAATCTTGGGCGGCGCTGAGGATCATCTCGATGATCTGTTGGCCTTCGGCCTGTTGTGTCAGGGGCGCGTCGGGGTCGGAGAGGGCGATGACCACGACTCGGTCGAGATCGTCAGTGGCGAGTCGGTAGGCGAGTGTGACGACGCCGGGTTCGGAGCCGCCTTTGAACCAGGTGGTGGTCCACGCTCGCGCTTGAGCGGGTGGCAACCCCGGGTTGGCGCTCAGGATCCCTTCGAGTGGTACCATTGTTCGACAGATGTCGGCGCCGCTCGCGAACCATTCGATCTCGTCGACGTAGCGGGGCGTGGTCAGGTCGAGGCGGTTGACGGCCGCGGGGTCGTCCGGCCACGGGAACGGGCCGCGTTCGGGCAGGGTCGACACGAACTGCGATCTGGCATCCGGGTCTAGTGCGGCGTATTCGCGGCCGAGGTTCGGATGCACGAACTTGAGGCGGGCCATGTCCGCGGTCGAGAGCAGCGGCAGGGTGCGCTCTGCCCCATCGGGGGCGAGCTCGCGGATCACGTCACCAATGGCGTCGCGGCCGCTGAGGTCGATGAGGTGGTCGGTGGCGGTGTTGTCCGAGATCGAGATCATCAACTCGGCGAGCCGTGACACTGTCACTTCCTGGCCGGTCGGGTAGCCGTACACCTCGCCGGACGGATCGCTTCGGAGGGTGTTCCGAATGGCCACGGGGGTGTCCCAGCCGATGTCACCGCTGTCGATGGATCGGGCGACGGCGTCGAGTATCCACAGCTTGAACACCGACGCCACCGGCACAGGACTCGTCAGGCCGTGCCCGGCGAGCAAGTTGCAGCGTCCATCGCCAGCGTCGTAGATGCCGTACCCCGCGCGGGGAGCGAGGGCAGTCAGGTCCACGACGGCGGGCGACGTGGTCGGAGCGGTGGTCGCGGCGGACGAGCTCGTCGTCGACGCATCCTCGTTCGTGTCGTTCCTGCATCCCGCGATGACCGTGGCGACGATCAAGAGGACGAGAGTGTGCGTGGGGATGGATCGCATGGCGGTCAACCTTAGTTGACTTCCATCCGTTGGTCAACTAGGGTTGACCGTGTGATCGAGAAGGTGCCGGATCCGAGCAATCCGATCGAAGCGCTGTCTGCGGTGGTGTCACTGCGTCGGCTCGCCGACCGCCTCGAAGCGGCCTCGGTGCAGGCCGCGATCGATCAGGGATGGAACTGGGTTCAGATCGCCGAGGCACTCGGTGTCACCAAGCAGGCGGTCCACAAGAAGTACGCCCGACGCGTCGAGCGCCGGGCCACGTGAACGGAGAGGAAGCCGATGTTCAACAAGCTGCGCCGTGCCCGAGCCGATCTCGCCACGATGAACGCGCTCTTCCCCGCAGCGGAGCGGATAGCTCGTGATGACGGAATCGACCAGCCAGGCGCCGAGCACCTTCTGCTCGCAGTGCTCGACCTCGACGATGGCATCGCGAAGAAGGCTATGACCATCTTCCAGGTCGACCCGGCCGAGTTCCGGGCTGCGATCGCCGGGCAACACGAGGAAGCCCTCCGCACTATTGGGGTGATCGCCGACGACAACGCCATCGCCGCTGCCCTGCCAGCCGGCGGGCAGCCGAGGGGGTTGTACCGAGCGCAAGGATCGTTGCAGACAGCCTTTCAACACGCGGTCGCGCTCGCGAAGCGTGACAAGGCGCCGTTGAACAGCGGCCACCTCCTCCTCGCCATCACCGACGCCGATCACGGCGTCGTTGCCCGGTCGCTCGGACATCTCGGCGTCGACCGTGCCTTGCTTCGCGATCACACCCGCAGCCTCCTCGCCACTCGATGAACGCCCAGGTCACATGGTCCGGCAATCGATCAACAAGGGCCAGCGCCTCACGCCGCGGGAACCACCGGTTGAAGAACGCGATGTCCCTCGCCGCGTCGTGGCCACTCAACACGACCCGCACGCCAAGGCGTGCTAGCAACCGGTGTGCGAGTGTC
>VFMC01000196.1:14231-21773 GCA_006515795.1 Acidimicrobiaceae bacterium
AGCAACCGGTGTGCGAGTGTCCGTCGAGCTCGCCCAATTGGCCATTGAGGCTTGGCAGCGGGACGACACCGGCCCATCGAACGCGGCCGACGACTCTGGTCGGATACCGCCGGGACCAAAGCCGCGCTAATCTTTCGAACGGCACGGCGGGATCGTCGGGCGGTCGGGGTCAGTTGGGTGGGTGCGCATCGAGTGGCGGTTCGGCGGCCTCGGCGACGCCGTTCTCGACGAGTCGCTTGCAGGCCCGCTCCCACCGTTGGGTGTCCTCGAGCACGAAGTCCTCGAGCACGCGACCCCACCTGATCACGAGGAAGTGCGCGAACTGGTTCTCGTACGGTTCGCCGTTGATGGTGCTGTGGATGCGGACGTGGGCGGCCAGTCGTTGGCGCCACGGTGGCCCTGATACGAGTAGCCGTTGAATCTCGAAGCGCGGGTTGGGCAGCAGCCGCCCGAACCGCTCGAACCACCGCCGAAGGTCAGGGCCGGTGAGCGCTCCGGCGCCGAGCGATGTGTCGCCAACGAATGTCATCGTGCAGCGCTCGTCGAACTGCTTCAACAAGCTGTCGAGATCACCTCGTTCGAGTGCACGGAATCCCCGCTCGTAAATCGCGCGGGTGATGCGCGTGATCAGCATGCTGGACCTCCGCTACTGTTAGACAACGTCTAACAGTAGGCAACGGAGATTGTCAATGTCAAACAAAGCGGCCCGAAAACCGCAAGCGCGAGCGCGAGCGGTCGGTACACATTTCGACGGCGACCTGCGGCGCATCCTGATCGACGCCGCAGCGCAGACGATCAGCGAGGTGGGCTGCGATCGGTTGAGCCTGCGCGATGTGGCCCGTCGGGTCGGGGTATCGCATGCCGCGCCCGCGCACCACTTCGGCGACAAGGCCGGTCTGCTCACCGCAATCGCAGCCGAGGGATTCCATCGTTTCATCGACCACATGGCCACCGCGGTCGCCTCGCCTGCCGCCAACCCTCGAGCCATGTTGATCGGACTTGGGCGCGCCTACGCTGAGTTTGCTGAGTCGCAGCCCGGGTACTTCGACGTGATGTTCCGACCTGCGCTGATCCACACCGAGGATCCCGACTACCTCGAAGCGAGCGACGCCGCATTCGCCGCCCTGCTCGCGGTCGTCGAGATGTGCCAACGAGCCGGGTGGAACACCGGAGGCGACAGTCGCGCGATCGCTGCGGCAACGTGGTCGTTCGCTCACGGCATCACCGTGCTTCGTCAATATGGCTCGCTGCAACGCCACTTCCCCGACCCGACACTCGACGCGGTCACCACGATCGCATCAACGCTGCTCGCCGGCGCCGAGCTACCCGAGACCACTACTCCGAGCCGGGTCAGATAGTGCGCCGGACGGCGTGGCGTGCCATCGCGCGAGTGACCGGGCCGTGGAAAAGGGACACGGGTGCAAAGTAGACGCGCCCACGTTTACCCTTGAGTCGCACCACGGTCGTGACACGCAGGAGCCGTGCCTCAACGTCAATGCCCACACCGCAGCGGAAGTCGAGGTGCACGTCGTCGGCACTGATGAGCGCCTCGTCGCCGACGACTTCGCCGACTCGGAATACGTCGGCACCTGCGGGCGGGACACCGATCAGGCGCACCGCAGCCTGGCGAACACCGAAAAGGAGTTGCACCCATCTCGGCGCGGTGTGTGGGTTGAAAACGGCTTTGGCCCAGTAGGCCGGGTCGGGGTTCAGCGGCTGTGCCGAGTGTGGGATCGAAATCACGCACACGTCGGCAAAGTCTGGTGCCGGAACATCGGCGAACGCCAACGATCGCAGGCACGGAGTGTTCGTCGCAGAGTTGGTCACAACCCATACGGTAGCGTATGGACTGATACCGAGGTGGAGCGATCGATGAATGTGCTGCGAACGAGGCTGACCGCGGACGACTGGGTGACCGCCGGGCTTGACGCGCTTGCGAGGGCCGGACCCGATGCTGTGGCGATCGAGCCGATCGCCGCCGCGCTCGGTGCGACCAAAGGGTCCGGCTACTGGCACTTCGCGTCGCGAGCGACGCTCCTCGAGGCCGTGCTCGAGCGCTGGATCGCAGTGGCAACGGTCAACATCATCGACGACGTGAATGCACAAGGCGGCTCGCCGGTCGCGCGGTTGGAGCGACTGCTCGCCCTCGTCACCGACGCCACCATCACCCATCCGGGCGTGATTCTCACGTTGTCCCATCAAGACCCGATCGTGCGCTCTGCTGTGCAGGTCGTCACCGCTCAGCGGGTCGATTTCGTCGCAGCGCTCCTGCGTGGAGCCGGCTTCAACGCTTCCGAGGCCGAGCGGCGCGCCGTCTTGGCCTACGCCGCCTACGTCGGGTACGCGCAGCTCGCGGCGACAGTGCCCGACAAGCTGCCGTCCACCAAGCGTGCTCGCCGAGCGCTGCAGCGCACCATGGTCAACACCCTGACGGCGCGCTGACCCTCAGCGTGATCCCGGTCGGGCGGGGAGCCCTTGCATAGTACTTCATCGATCGCTAAAGTATCCCCGTGGGCCGCCCTCGTGCTGTTGAACTCGACGACGCAGTCCTGGCCGCGGTGGCCTGCTTCCGTGAGCACGGCTACGACTCGACATCGGTTCGTGATCTCGAAGCGGCAACCGGTTTGAAGGCCACCAGCCTGTACAACGCATTTGGCAGCAAGGCCGGCCTGTTCAACGCCGCGCTCGATCGCTACCACCGCGACGTGGTCGAGCGACGCGTCAATGAACATCTCCGCCCCGCGCTCGGGCTCGCGGGCATCCGATCGTTCCTCGTGTCGACGTACACAGTCGAACCGCTTCCCACTCATGGCTGCCTCGTGGCGAGCAGCGCGGCGGAGTTCGCCGACCTCGACCCACGCGCCCGCGAGCGGGTCGAGCACAGCTTGCGTCTGACCCGCGACGCGCTCGCGCGCTCGCTCGAAGCCTTACGGCAGGCGGGCGAGATAGATCCTGTGATCGACCTCGCCGCCGCCGCCGACGCGCTCCTCATCTTCTACGAGGGGATGCTCACCATGCTGCGAACCGGTCCAGTCACTGTCGATCCCACACGAGCCATCGACGCCACCCTCGCCCTACTCCAGCCCCGAAAGCGGAAAAGATGAGTGCACCAGTGCCCAACCGATCACAACCCACCGACACCCTGGCGACGTATGCCGCCTCATGGGGTCCACTCGCCCTCGAGGCTCGCCTCGCCGCGTTCGAGCAGTGTCTCGCCGGAGGCTTCGTGTACACCGACCCGAACATCCGCACGGTCGGCTACGAAGAACTGGCCGCGTACATGGAAGGGTTCCAACAGCAGGTTCCTGGCGGTGGTTTCATCAACCGCGACGTCGCGTCACATCACGATGTCGTGCTCGTCCACTGGGACATGATCGGACCCGATGGCACAGTGCTCGGGCCTGGCGCGAGTTTCGGGACCGTGAGCCCCGACGGGCGACTTGCATCGATGACCGGCTTCTATGACAGTGAACCGCGATGACGGCGGCCGACCCACGGTTCCTGGCCGAGGTGCTCGACGACCTCGCCCCGCTCGGGCCGATTCAGCTACGCCCGTACTTCGGGGGTGTCGCACTCGCCCACGACGGCGGGCAGTTCGCCTTTGTCATGGGCACGACGCTCTACGTTGCCGCCACCGACGACACGCGTCCGACGATGCGCTCCCACGGAGGCCGGCCATTCCAGTACCCGACCCGCACCGGCACCCGCACCGTCGAGGCCTTCTACGACACGCCGACCGAGATCGTCGCGGACCCAGATCGGCTCTTGGAGTGGACCCGCGCTGCGATCGTGGCACGTCGAATGGGTCCACACCGCTCCACGCAACGTCGCAGGACGCCGCGCAGACATCAGCCAAACGTTCTTGACTGATCGTTCCAGTATCGGTATGGTGTTGCCGTGGCCCGCACGAAGGAGTTCGACCCCGACGTTGCTGTTGCGACGGCGATCGAGGTGTTCTGGGATCGCGGGTATGCCGGCACGTCGATGCAGGATCTCGTCGACGAGCTCGGGTTGAATCGGGGAAGCATCTACGGCACGTTCGGGTCGAAGCACGACCTGTTCGTCCAAGCCCTCACCGAATACTGCAAGCGTGCACCGCAGGCACTGCTCGATGCGCTCGAGATCGACGGGCCGCTGCTGCCACGGCTGCGTGGTGCGCTGATCGGCCTGATCGACGCCGATCTGGCCGACCCCGACCGCAAGGGATGCCTGCTCGTCAACTCGGCGATGGAGACCCTGCCGGCTGATCGCGACACTGCGGCGTTGTACGACCGGACTGCGAGAACGCTGCGGACTGCGTTCGAGGCGGCGGTTAGGCGCGCCCAACTTGAAGGTGAACTGCCTCGGTCGCTGAATCCGGTCGACGCGGCGTCATTTCTGCTCACGACCCTCCAAGGCCTTCGCGTGACTGCCAAGGCGACCGGCGACCGCCAGCCGCTCGTCGCGTCGGTTGACTTCGCCCTCCGAGCCCTGCACTGAACCCGCCGTCGCCTTCGATCCTCTGTATAATTGAACGATCATTCCATAAAGAAAGGAACAAGATGTCAACACACCAGGTTGCGCTCGCCCCGCTATCGCCCGAGGCCGCCGAGCCTGCGGCGAAAGCCATACTCGACACGACCAAGGCCCAGATGGGGATGGTGCCGAACATGTACGGCGCAATGGCCAATCTGCCCGTGCTGCTCGACAGCTACGTGCACGGTTACGGCTTGTTCCGGGCCGGAGCCGGTTTCACGCCTGTCGAACAAGAGGTCGTGTTTCTCACGCTCAGCCGCGAGAACGGATGCCACTACTGCGTAGCAGCGCACAGTTTCGTGGCTGATCATCTGTCGCACGTACCGCCCGCGCACACCGACGCGATCCGCGACGGCAACGAGATCGGTGACCGCAAACTGGCCGCACTCGCCGTCATGACCCGCACGATGTTCACCACCCGTGGCCGACCCGAACCCGACGACGTCGCCGCATTCCTGGCTGCCGGCTACACCGAGCACCACCTGCTCGCCATCGTGCTGGCGATCTCGGTGAAGACGATCAGCAACTACACCAACCATCTCTTCGGCACCGAGCTCGATCCGATGTTCGCCGGCCGCGCCTGGACCTGACCACCAACACAGAAAGCAGATAGCCATGCCAAGGATCGAAATCTCTACGACAACCACCATTAACGCCGAGGCCGATCACGTGTGGAAGATCCTCGGTGAGGACTTCCTCGCCGTCGCCCGCTGGGCAACCAGCATCGATCACTCGACCGCCAACCCGCTCGCGACTGCGGGTCCCGCCGACGCGCCGGCCGACGGGCGCTCGTGCACCATCGCCGGATTCGGCACGACCGATGAACGCCTCGTCACCTTCGATCGATCGAGTCGGACGATGAGCTACAGCGTTGCCGCCAAGAAGATTCCGCCGTTCGTGAAGGGCATGCTCAACGAATGGAGCGTGGAACCGGCCGGGAACGGCAAGGCGCTCGTGAGCTCGCGGATCACCGCCGACGCGAAGGGCATCTTGGGGGCCATGGTCGCACCGATGATGCGAATGAAGCTCCGCAAGACCGCAGACGAGATCTTCACCGACCTCCGCGCCTTCGCCGAGACGGGGACACCCTCGCAAGCCAAACAGCAAGCCGTGCGCAAGGCCGCCAAGAAGGCCGAGTCGGTCGCTGCGGCTCGCACCTGAACATGACCGGCACGACCGCTCCTGTCGCGCTCGTCGTCACCGCCACGTTCGATCCCAGTGATACAGGTGCAGCTACATGCGTGACCGTATCGCTGGGTCAAACCCTCAAATCACCGATCGCTGAAACTCGGTTGCCTCTGCGCGAGGTCCTTCCACGTCGAGGGAGGCGTGAGGATTGTGTTGGCGGCGATATGGTCGTCGTCAGCGCCTTGTATCCGACTGGGAGCCGCCGAGACCAGCGGACTTCACGTACCGCGATGCGCGCGACGTGGCCGAGTATGCGTCGCTCGATGCGCTGACAACGTGGCGTACGTGGCCGGAGGTGTGGCATCTCGACCACACCGGCCGGTGGTGCTGTTGCTCCAAAGGCTCGAGCCTCGACTCGGTTCGTCGGTTCGCCGAATCGCCGGAGCGCATCTTGCGGTGCCGGCTCGAGTCGACGGGCGAGCCGTGTCCCGACTACTGGGTCATCCTCGAACCCCGACAGAAGTGGCGCGCAGATCGATGCGAGGTCACCGAAGCCGAGCGTGTTGCGTAGCTCGCTGGCGCTGTTCGGGATCACGCTGCTCGACGTGGTGATCTTCCATGAAGACTTCCGGTGGTGGTCGCTGCACGAACTCGTCTGCGGCAGCACGGCGTGGACCTTCGAGCCCGTTCGTCGCACCGAGCGGCGGCAGCACTGACGCGCCCGCCGCGCAGGTTGTCCGACGTCGTCACTCGAGTTACAGACCGGCGTCCCGGGCGGCGAGGGCGGCAGCCGTTCTGCTGGTGACACCGAGTTTCACGAGCACCATCGAGACGTAGTTGCGGACCGTTTTCTCGCTGAGGAACAGCGTCTGCGCGATGGTTACATTGCTGGCGCCATGGGCTAGCTCGCGGAGCACGTCGCGCTCGCGCTCGGTGAGGGTTGGAAACGGGCTAGGAGCCATTGGGCCGGCAGTGGCCGGCGCGGCGGGGTCGGCGACGAGGGTGGCGAGGCGGCGCGCGATGCCTCCGCTGATGATCGAGTCGCCCGCGTGGGCGGCGTGGATCGCTCGGCGGATGTCGTGCTGGCGGGCGCCTTTGAGCACGAACCCGTGCGCGCCTGCTCGCAATGCATTGGCGACGACGTCGTCATCGTCGAACATCGTGAGGACCACAATCGCGATGTGGGGTGCGGCCTCGACAAGTTGTCTGGTCGCTTCGATTCCGGTCATCGCCGGCATGTGGACGTCCATGAGCGTCACGTCGGGTTGCAGCTCGAGCGCGAGTCGCACCGCCTCGTCGCCATCGTGTGCGCTGCCGACCACCTCGATGCTGGGATCACCACTCAGCATGACCTCGAGCGCGCGTAGATAGGTGGCGTGGTCGTCCGCGATCAACACGCGAACGGCGTCCGTCATGACGCGAGTCCCCCTGCAGCGAGGGCGAGAGGGAGTGATGCCCGGATGAGCGTGCCGTGGGGTGTCCCTGGCCGCACGGAGAGCTCACCGCCGAGCTCGGTCGCCCGGTCGCGCATGGAACGGAGCCCGACACCGGCATGGCGGTCGGTGTCCATGCCCTGCCCGTCGTCCTCGATCTCGACGTGCAGTGCATCCGTGGAGGTGTTGATTCGCACCCAGCAGTGATGGGCGAGCGCGTGGCGGGTGACGTTGGTGATCGCCTCGAGCGCGATGCGGTAGGCGGCCACCTCGACCGCGGCCGGTAGCGCGGCCGCGACATCCACGCTGTCCACGTGGAGCTCCAGCTCCGCAGTGGCCTCGACAGAGCGCGACGCGAGTGTGGCGACGTGTTCGCGAACCGCTCCGACGAGGCCGAGCTCGTCGAGCGCGGGTGGTCGTAGGTCGTAGACGAGTTGGCGGATCCCGTCCACAGCGGCATGGAGTT
>VFMC01000633.1 GCA_006515795.1 Acidimicrobiaceae bacterium
AACGACTGCGACGGACAGCTCGACTGCGACGACGGCGACTGCACCGGCCAGCCGATCTGCATGCTCTGCTTCCCGCTCGAGTTCTGCAGCAGCGGCTTCGACGAGGACTGCGACGGCCTCTTCGACTGCGACGATCCGGACTGCGACGCCGACCCGGCGTGCATCATCTGCCAGCCGCTCGAATTCTCGTGCTTCGACGGCCGTGACGACGACTGCGACGGGCGCATCGACTGCGGCGACCCCGACTGCAGCGCCGACCCGAGCTGCTGCTCACCGTCGCCCGAGGACTGCGACAACCTGCGTGACGACGACTGCGACTTCGCGGTCGACTGCGAGGACTTCGACAGCTGCTCGACGCACCCGGCCTGCTGCATGGGCCTGCCCGAGAGCTGCTTCGACGGGTTCGACAACGACTGCGACGGCCTCTTCGACTGCGCGGACGACGACTGCTTCGCCGATCCGTTCTGCGGCGGCTGTCAGCCGTTCGAGGTCGACTGCGGCAACGCGTTCGACGACGACTGCGACGGCCTCACGGACTGCGGCGACGACGAGTGCTTCAGCGATCCGTTCTGCTCGATGTGCGCGCCGTTCGAGTTCTCGTGCTTCGACGGCCGCGACGAGGACTGCGACGGCCTCTTCGACTGCGGCGACCCGGACTGCGCCACCGATCCGTCGTGCATGGTCTGCGCGCCGTTCGAATTCGACTGCTTCAACGGGGCGGACGACGACTGCGACGGCCTCTTCGACTGCGCCGATCCGGAATGCGCGGGCTCGCCGGGGTGCGGCTTCGCGGACGCGGGCGTGTCGGACGCGGCGATGTGCGTCCCGACGGTTCGCGTCGAGACCGGCGTCGCGAACTGCACCAACTTCGCGGACGACGACTGCGACACGACGTTCGACTGCGCCGACAACGACTGCACGCCGTTCGGTCCCGGCACCGAGTGCTGCAACGGCCTCGACGACGACGGCGACGGCAACGTCGACCTCTTCACCTGCCGGTGCCGGACGAACGCGGACTGCGTCGGCGTCGGCAGCATCTCGCAGGTCTGCTGGAACCAGACCTATTCGGTGTGCGGCGTCCGCTG
>VFMC01000197.1:0-4470 GCA_006515795.1 Acidimicrobiaceae bacterium
CAGGCCTCCGTTGCGCGCCATTCGTGATGCGGCGTCCTCGAGACCGAGCTCGAACGAGCCGGTCAGGTAACCGCGGGCGACCTCGAGCTCTTCGCTCGTGATCCCGCGGGCAACCAGGCGGACCAGCTCGTCTTGGATCAGGTCGAGCACCTGGTCGGCGTGCTTGGGTTGGGTCCCGGCCGCGATCGAGTAGGCCCCGATGTCGCTGTACAGGGCGAGCCCGGAGAACACCGAGTAGACGAGGCCCCGCTTCTCGCGGATCTCTTCGAACAGCCGACTCGACAGACCTCCCCCGAGCACGTGGTTGACCACATCCAGCGCCTCGCGGTCGGGGTCGGTGCGCGGCATCGCCCGGCCGCCGACCACCAGGTGCACCTGCTCTGTGTCGTCGGTGACTCGCCGGTCGACACCGATCGACGACGGAGATGTCCGCGTCGTGCGGCCGTCGCCCGTCCGAACGCCGGCGAACGACAGCTCGACCAGGCTCAACATCTCGTCGTGCGAAGCGGCCCCTGCCACCGAAACGACCATCGAACCGGCCGTGTAGCGATCCTCGAAGAAGATCCTGACGTCGTCGGCCGTGATCGTCTCCACCGTGGCCGGGCCGCCCGCTGTGTCGCGGCCGAGTGGATGATCGAGGAAGATCTCCTCGCCGAACACCCGGTGGGCCACGTCGTCGGGACTGTCGTCGTCCATCGCGATCTCTTCCAGGATCACCTGGCGTTCGATCTCCACCTCGTCTTCGCGCAGCGCCGGTGAGGTGACAACATCGCCGAGCAGGTCGATGCCGACGTCGGCATGTCGGGCCGGGAGCCGGCAGTAGTAGGCCGTGTACTCCTTCGTGGTGAAGGCGTTGATGTCTCCGCCGCAGCGGTCGATGGTGCGCGAGATGTCGATCGCCGAACGTCGCTTCGTGCCCTTGAACAGCAGGTGCTCGAGGAAGTGGGTGACACCGCTGAGGGCATCGGGCTCGTCGCGTGCTCCGACGCCCACCCAGACGCCGGTGGCCACCGACAACGCCCCTGGGACGCGTTCGGTGGCCACCGTGAGGCCTGAGTTGAGCTGCGTGATCTGCAGATCCGTCAAGATGACTCGCGGACCTGCATGATCAGCGGTGACGGCGGGCGCCGTCGCGGCCGCCACGGCTACGACCGTTGCGGTCGTCGTTGCCCTCGCGGCGTGGTCCGCGATCGCCACCGGCGTTGCCGCCTGCTTCGCCACCCGGGCCGAGGTCGCCGAGCTCGCCGGCCAGTTCGGCATCGAAGGCATCGTCGAACGACACCGTGTCGGCCGCAGGCGCGGCCGGAGCAGCGGCGCGAGCCGGACGTGCCGAAGACTCGCCGTCGCCGGAGCGGCCGGGAGTGTGGGAAGGACCTTCGTCGCCGCCAGCGGCGTTCCATGCCGGTGATGGGGCGAGGCTGACCTTGCCCTTCTCGTCGATCTCTTCGACGATCACCTCGATGTCCTGGCCGAGCTGGAGCACGTCCTCGACGCTGTTGATCCGCCTGCCGCGGCCCAGCTTGGAGATGTGCACCAGACCGTCACGACCGGGGAGGATGTTGACGAAGGCGCCGAACTTGGTGATGTTGACGACCTTGCCCATGTAGGTGGCTCCCTGCTCGGCCATCGGCGGAGCAACGATGGCCATGATGCGGGCCTTGGCCTCTTCCATCTTCGATGCCTCGACGGCACCGATGGTGACGATGCCGACCGAGCCGTCGTCGTCGACGGCGATGTCGGCGCCGGTCTCTTGCTGGATGGTGTTGATGACCTTGCCCTTCGGCCCGATGACCTCACCGATCTTGTCCATCGGGATGATGATCGAGATGATCTTCGGGGCGGTGGCGGCCACCTCGGGGCGGGGCTCGCTGATCGTGGCGTTCATGTTGGCCAGGATCTCGGTACGAGCATCCTTGGCCTGATCGAGCGCGGCGATCAATACATCGGCGGGGATGCCCTCGATCTTGGTGTCGAGCTGCAAGGCCGTGATCGCGTCGGACGTGCCGGCGACCTTGAAATCCATGTCGCCGAAGGCATCCTCGGCGCCGAGGATATCGGTGAGGGTGATGTACTTGCCCTCGGCATACACGAGGCCCATGGCGATGCCGGCGACAGCAGCCTTGATCGGAACGCCGGCGTCCATCAGCGCCAGGCTGCCGGAGCAGACCGATGCCATCGAGGTGGAGCCGTTCGAAGCGAGCACTTCGGCCACGAGGCGCAGCGTGTAGCTGAACTCCTCCTGGCTCGGCAGAACCGGCAGCAGCGCACGGGCGGCGAGCGCACCGTGGCCGATCTCGCGGCGCTTCGGCGAACCGACCCGTCCCGTCTCACCGTTGGCCCACGGGGCCATGTTGTAGTGGAACAGGAAGTACTTGTGGGTCTCCGGGCTGAGCGTGTCCATCAGCTGGTTCATGCGCGGCATGGCCATCGTGACGACGTTCATCACCTGAGTCTCACCGCGCTGGAACAGGCCGGTTCCGTGCGCGGTTGGTAGCACGGTGACCTCGCTGCTGAGCGGGCGCAGGTCGCGGGGACCACGACCGTCGATGCGCATGCCTTCGTCGACGATGCGCTTGCGCACGGCCTTCTTGGTGAGGCTGCGCACGGCTTCTTTCACCTCACGCTCGCGGCCGGCGAACTCGCCGCCCTCGCCGCAGAGCTTGGCGACTGCCTCGCCGGCCGCGGCGTCGGTGGCCGCGTTGCGCTCGGCCTTGACGCTGATGGTGACCGCCTTGGCCACACCTTCGCCGGCGATCGCGGCAACGGCCTCGAAGACGTCGGCGCCGTAGTCGAGCTGAGCGGTGTAGGTCATCGGCACGATCGGGCCCTTGGTGGCGATCACCGAAGCGACCAGTTGGCGTTGCAGCGCGATCGATTCCTTGATCCACACCTTGCAAGCCTCGAGGCCACCGGCAAGCACCTTTTCGTCGACCTTCGGGGCTCCCGCCGCGTAGTAGTCGAAGCTCTTCGCGGTGCCGCCGGCCTCGACCATCATGATCGCCACATCACCGTTGTCGAGCTGGCGCCCGGCAACGACGAGCTCGAACGTGCTGGCCTCGCCCTCTTCATAGGTGGGGTGGGGGATCCACTCGCCGGTCTGGCTGTGGGCGATGCGGACGGAACCGATCGGGCCGTCGAACGGGATGCCGGAGATCATCAGCGACGCCGAGGCGGCGTTGATGCTGAGCACGTCGTGCGGGTTGGCCATGTCGGCGCCGAGGACGGTGAGCACCACCTGCGTCTCGTTGCGGAACCCCTCGGGGAACGCGGGGCGCAGTGGGCGGTCGGTGAGGCGACAGGTGAGGATCGCGTCTTCGGTGGGGCGGCCTTCACGACGGAAGAACGACCCGGGGATCTTGCCCGCCGCATACGAACGCTCTTCGACGTCGATGGTGAGGGGGAAGAAGTCGGTACCAGGTCGAACGTCCTTGGCGGCGTTGGCGGTGGCCAAGACAGTGGTGCGGCCGATGCTGGCCACCACGGCGCCTTGGCTCTGCTGCGCGAGCTTGCCGGTCTCGAACGACAGGGTCTTGTCGGTACCCGAAACGGGACCCGACACTCGAATGGCTTCAGCCATGTCGAGCTCCTTTCGGTCGGGCGTGTTTTTTCTCACGCCTCGACGGTTGGAGCGGAGGCCGGTTCCCAGTCGGCACGGTCGACGCTGCTACGCACGCCCAGACGGGGGCGGGGAGCCTCGGCCGAGGCGACTGACAACCGATCCAATGGTTCCGCTCGGTTGATGTATCGGCTCAAGACTAGCAGCGAGAACGTCCGTACAGGTGGACGGCCTCGTGACGCCGCCACCTTCGGCGATCAACCGGCCGCGATCAGCGGCGCAGGCCGTTCTTGGCGACGATCTCGCGGTAGCGCTCGACGTCGATGCCCTTCACGTAGTCGAGCATCCGCCGCCGGCGGCCGACCATCATCAACAGTCCCCGACGGCTGTGGTGGTCTTTCTTGTGCATCTTCAGGTGCTCGGTGAGCTCGTTGATCCGTGCCGTGAGCAGCGCGATCTGAACTTCCGGGGAGCCGGTGTCGCTGTCGTGCAGCTTGTGCGCGCCGATGGTGCTGTTCTTGTCGACCATGGTTCGAATGCCTTCCAGGTGATGGAGGTCGCCCCGCACCGATCGGTGCGATGGCATCGCGCCGGAGATGATCGCCTCGTGAGCGGTCCCCGACGGACGCCGAGATGCTATCGGCCAGATCGGCCGAAGGGCACCCCTACACTGACGCCGATGAGCGCGGGGATCAGCCTCGACGGTCTTGCCAAGTCGTTCGGGTCGCTCGAAGTGGTCCAGCCCACCTCGCTGCAGATCGTGCCCGGCTCGTTCGTCAGCATCGTCGGTCCAACCGGCTGCGGGAAGTCGACGCTGCTGCGGTTGATCGCCGGGCTCGAACCGGCAACGGAGGGATCCGTCGCCATCGGTGGCGCGGCCCCGGCCACGGCGCGCCGCGCCAAACGGGTGGCGA
>VFMC01000197.1:4487-9898 GCA_006515795.1 Acidimicrobiaceae bacterium
TGCCACAACAGCCCGGCTTGCTTCCGTGGCGGACCGTCGCCCACAACGCCGATCTGCTGCTCGCGATCAACTCGCGGGCCACGCCGGCGGCGCACCCCGACCCCCGAGAACTTCTGGCGGAGGTCGGCCTCGACGAGTTCGTCGACGCCTTCCCGCACGAGTTGTCGGGCGGGATGCAGCAACGCGTCGCGCTGGTGCGCGCCTTCGCGCTCGGCGCACCGGTCGTGCTGATGGACGAGCCGTTCGCCGCGCTCGACGAGATCACCCGCGCCGAGATGCGTTCGCTCCTCGCCCGCCTGCTCGATCGCCATCCGGCAACAGTGGTCTTCGTGACCCACTCGATCGGCGAGGCGGTGTTCCTGTCGGACCGTGTCCTCGTGTGCTCACGGCGTCCGGCGCACATCGTCGCCGACGTGCCCGTTCCCATTCCTCGCCCGCGCCGCGAGGGCATCGAGGACTCCGACGAGTACGCGGCGCTGTGCGTGGCGCTCCGCCACCACCTCCGCGAAGCGATGCAACGATGAGCCGGACAAGAGTCGCGGCCCGCTCCTTCGCCCCGGCAATCGGCATCGTCGTGTTCCTCGTCGTCTGGGAGCTCGCCGTCGGTCTCGGCCACATCCGCCCGTTCATCCTGCGCTCCCCCAGCGACATCCTCGCCTACCTCGGCCGGGCCCCTGGTGACTTCGCCTCGGCCTCGTGGACCACGGCCGTCCACGCCACTGCGGGCTTCGTCATCGCCTTCGTCATCGCCCTCGTCATCGGCGCGCCGTTGGCCGCATCGCAGTTCCTGGAGCGTGCTGCGCAACCGGTGCTGACGATCATCCAGGTCACCCCGTTCGCGGCGTACATCGGCGCCGTCGTGGTGTGGCTCGACGGGGGCGCCGCACCGGTCCTGTTCATCGCCACCCTCGTGTGCATCCCCGCGTTCGCGTTCGCCGCGGTGGCCGGCATGCGCGGCGCCGACCTTGCCGCCCGAGAGCTGTTCGCATCCGTCGACGCGAGCCGTTGGCAGGTGCTGTGGCGGCTGCGGCTCCCTTCGGCGATGCCGTCGTTGTTCATTGCGGCGCGCTACAACGTGGGCCTCGCGCTGATCGCCGCGTACCTCGTCGAGGGCAGCAACCTCGCCGACGAGGGTCTCGGCGCGATCGGCCGACGGGCTTCCGCCAACAACCTCGGCGACCCTCTGTGGGCAACGATCTTCTGCATGGCGCTGCTCGGTAGCGGTGCCCTGCTGGCGATCGGCACCGTCGAACGCACGGTGCTCCACTGGCACGCCTCCCAACGTGGCTTCGGCGCCGACCGAGGGGGCGGTTCATCCCGCCTCTGATCCGAGCGATCGGTTGTTACCGTGTGCGCATGACCGAACCGGGGGACGGTCCCCTGAACAACCTGCGTGAGCAGATCGACGCCCTCGATCGCGACTTCGTCAGGATCGTCGCCGCGCGGCTCGCCCTGTGCGATGAGGTCGCACAGGTCAAACGCGGCTCCGCCACACCTGTCATCCAGCCCGAACGGGTGCGCGACGTCGTCACCTCGCGACGACAACTGGCACTCGATGCCGGAGTCGATCCCGACTTCGCCGAGCAGCTGTTCCGCGTGCTGCTCGCGGAGACGCACCGCATCGAGGTGGCGGGGCATCGGCCCGACGCGGCACCCGACAAGGTCGCCGCGCCCGACAGCATCCGCTCCGGGTTGGACACCGTCGCCACCCGCATCGATCACCTCGTGGTTGCCGTCACCGATCTCGAAGCCGCCGTCGCGTCGTTCACGGGTACGTTCGGGTTCCATCGCACCGCGCTCGCCGGCGGCGACGTGCCCGGCGTCGTCGCCCTCCAGGCCGGCGGTGTGACCATCGTGTTCGTCGGCGCCGACGCCTCACCGGCCGTCGCCACCTACCTGGCCGCGCACGGCGGCGGGGTTCAGCACATCTCGGTCGAGGTGCTCAACGCCGGCTACGCCCGAGCATGCCTCGCCCACGAGCAGTTCTTCGCAGCTCGCGACGCCACCACCGGCGTGCAACTCGGCTTCATCTCGCGCACCGGTCACCGGGTCGGCGTCGCCGCGGCCAACGTGCTCACCATGTTCGACGTGCTCTCGACGGAGTGATCGTGCCGGTCGAAGATCCGCTCGAGCGCGACGTCACGCTGTCGAACTGGATGGAGCCGCCGTACAACCGGCGGGCGTTCCAACGGGTGCGCGAGCTCGCACCCACGGCCCTGATCAGCCGCTCGGGCGGCAATGCAGCACCCCTCGCTCGCCATCCGGTGACGCTCGACCACGTGCGCTTCACCGCAGCCGACGGATCCGAGACCACGTGGGCCGAAAGCCTGAACAACACCTGGTGCGACGCGGTCTGCGTGGTACATCGCGACCGCATCGTCGACGAGCGCTACCTGAACGGGATGGATGAACGGCAACCGCACCTGCTGATGAGCGTTTCGAAGTCGTTGTGCGGCGCGCTGCTCGGCATCGCGGTCGAGCGTGGTCAGTTGGCGATCGACGATCTCGTGTGTGCTGTGGCGCCCGAGTTCACAGGTACGAGCCTCGACGGTGCCACCGTGCGTCACGTCATCGACATGACCGCCGGCACCGATTTCGACGAGGACTACTCCGCCTACGAGACCGCCGACCCCCGATCGTCGGTGCCACTGATCGAGTACGAGCGCCACGCGGGGTACCGCCCGCTCGGCGCCGTCGCTCCGATCGGCACGCTCGGCCACTTCCGCACCTATGGCAACGCGTATCCGCACGGTTCGTGGTTCCAGTATCGATCGCCGCTTACCAACATCGCCGCGCGACTGCTCGAGGTGGTCAACGACCTGCGCTATCCCGACATCGTGTCACGCGACCTGTGGGGCCCGCTCGGGCAGGAGTTCGACGCCGACATCATGCTCGATCCGTTGGGCCACCCGGTGGTCGAGGGCGGTGTCAGTTGCACGCTGCGCGACCTCGCCAGGTTCGGTCTGGCCTACCTGAACGACGGACGTGCCAACGGCCGGCAGGTCATCCCGAAGTCGTGGATCGACGACACTCGGTTCGGCGACGACTCTGCCCTCAGCGCGTTTGCGGCGTCACCCGGCGCCGATCCCGATTCGCGGGGATGGTCGATGTACCGCAACGCGTTCTGGGTGATGGAGCGTGGCCAGGTGTTCAGCGGGCTCGGCATCTTCGGCCAGTACTGCTGGGTGCATCGACCGAGCGCAACGGTCATTGCCAGGTTCTCCACCTTCCCTTCCGCGGTGCCGGCCGACGTCTCCGCCGAAGTGATGCGCGGCTTCGACGCGGTCGCCGAGTCCCTCGGCTGAGCAACGGCCCATGTCGCAGAGTTGCGGTGAGGAACGCCGGCGTGGGTATGGTGATGAAACGCACGGCTGTGCGGGGTAGCGCGTCACCTTCTCGCATCGACACGTGATCCTCGCCGTGCTCTGGCAACTCAACCTGTTGGTTCTCTCACGGAGGTTTGCCATGGCGCGCACCACCCTCGCCGTCGTCTCGCTCTCACTGCTGGCGCTCTCCCCGGCGTGCGCCGGCGACACGGGCAGCGGCGATCCTGCCGCGTCGCTCCCGACCGTGTTCGGCACCCCGGTCGAAGCCGGCGCCGCGTTCCCCGCCGATCGGTGCGAGGCCAACAGGGCGGCCGGCACCATCACCTACCTGTCGAGCTTCGACTTCGCCGCGTCCGCGTCGATCGTGGAGGTGCTCGTCGCCGAGGATCGCGGCTACTTCGACGAGTTGTGCCTCGACGTGGTGGTCAAGCCGAGCTTCTCCACCGACAACTACCCGCTGCTCGCCGCGAACAAGGCCCAGTTCTCCTCGGCCGGATCCTTCAGCGAGGTCATCGACTATGCGGCGAAGAACGAGGCGTCGTTCATCGCGCTCGCAGTACAGGGCAAGACCGGCATCGATGCCCTCATCGTGAAGGACGGCATCGTGAAGGACGGCCAGACGGCATCGTTGACCGATCTGCGCGGCACGACGATCGGCGTGAAGGGCAAGATCACGCCGAGCGTGGCGGCCATGCTGAAGAAGGCCGGGCTCACCGAGGGCACCGACTTCAAGACCGTCCTGCTCGACGGGTTCGACCCCAAGGTGCACATCGCGGTCTCGGCGATCGTCGGGTTCCCCGGCTACAAGAGCAACGAACCGCTGCAGCTCGAAGCGGCCGGCATCCCGTTCACGTTGTTCGATCCGGCCGATTCGGCGATCCCCGGTAGCTTCGGGGTGCTGTACACGAACGGCACGTTCCTGGCCGAGCATCCCACCGCGGCGCAAGATTTCATCCGCGCCGCGATGAAGGGGCTCGCCGATGCGGTTGCCGAGCCCATTGCGGCTGCCGAGATCGCGGTCGGCTACATCAACGCCAACGGCAACGCGATGTTCTTGTCGCCAGAGGGTGAGACGGCGCGCTGGGAGGTGGAATCGAAGCTCGTGGTCGCGACCAACACGAACACCGCGCTCGGCGTTCCCGAGACCGAGTTGCTGACCGACGAGGTGTCGACCTACGCCGAGATCGGGCTGTTCGAAGGCCGGGCTCCCGACATCGCGCCGTACGTCGACGTCGATCTCATCTCCGGCATCTATGCCGAGGACCGCACCGTGGTGTGGCCGGGGAAGTGACAGGCATGTCAGAACTGATCGAACTGATCGACCTGGCTCTCCCCGATCTGATGGCGCGGGCGCGGGAGATACGCGATGGAGCCCATGGCACCCGCATCACCTACTCGCCGAAGGTCTTCATCCCGCTCACGAGGTTGTGCCGCGATCAATGCGGGTACTGCACGTTCGCCCAGCCGCCGGCCCGCCTGGAGAGGCCGTACCTGCTTCCCGACGAAGTCGTCGCGATCGCCAGGCGAGGTGCCCGCCAGGGATGCCACGAGGCGTTGTTCACCCTCGGGGAGCGTCCGGAGGATCGCTACGAAGTCGCCAGGGCCTTCCTCCGCGAGCGCGGCTACGACTCCACTGTGCACTACGTCGCCGCAATGGCGCAGCTCGTGCTCGACGAGACCGGCCTCCTCCCCCATGCCAACGCCGGCGCGCTGCACGCCGACGAGCTCGCCCTGCTCCGGCCGGTTTCACCGAGTCAGGGCATGATGCTCGAGAGCCTTCGCGGCGACCTCGAGTGCCATCAGACGGCACCCGACAAAGACCCGGCCCGTCGCCTCGCCACTCTCGAGGCCGCCGGGGCACTGCAGATCCCGTTCACGACCGGCATCCTCGTCGGGATCGGCGACGACCGCAGCGACCGCATCGCAGCCATGCAGGCCATCGCCGCATCACACGCTCGCCACGGCCACGTGCAGGAGGCGATCGTGCAGAACTTCTTGCCCAAGCTCCACACCGGCATGCAACGATCAGCGGCCTGCCCGCCCGACGAGTACCTCTGGACGATCGCGATGGCCCGCATCGTGTTG
>VFMC01000634.1 GCA_006515795.1 Acidimicrobiaceae bacterium
CTCGGGCCGATGTGCGGCGGTTCGGACTGCGACGACGCGGACGCGACCATCGGCCCGGCGAGCCCAGAGTTCTGCGACGGTCTAGACCAGGACTGCGACGGAGAGATCGACGAGGATGTGGCGCCGATCGAATGCGGAGCCGGCGCGTGCGCGACCCGCGTCCCCGGCTGCGTCGACGCCATCGTCCCGTCCTGCGAGCCGCTGGCCGGCGCTCCGGAATCCTGCAACTCGGTGGATGACGACTGCGACACGGTGGTCGACGAAATGCCGTGCGTCCCGCGCTGGTCGATCGGGATCGCCAGCTCCGGGACGGACAGGGTCCTCGCGGTGGGCAACGACGCCGTCGGCAACGCGTACGTCGTCGGGACTACTTGGGGCACGATCGATTTCGGCGGCGGACCGCAGACCACATCGGACGAGGACGGGTTCGTCGCCAGCTACGACCGACACGGTCGCCATCGCTGGTCTCACCTCGTCGCCGGCGACGACCACCCGCTCGACGTGTGGGATGCCGCCACGGACGTCGCGGTCAGCGGCGACGGTGCGATGATCTACGTCGCTGCCGATGTAGACGTCGTGCTCCTCGAGGCCCACCCGATCACGGGCCTGACGTTCGGCGGATACGCGGCGCAGGTTCGCGCGTACGACGCATCCGGCAACCGCGTGTGGTCTCGGCACATCGAGCGCTACTCCGAGAAAGGCTTTGGCGAGATCGCCGTCGGCGCGGAGGGCCGCGTGTTCGTCACCGGCAGCTTCCAGGGCACGCTCGATTTCGGTCCGAGCACCCTCGAGGCAGTGGACGAGGACGCGTTCCTCGCCGCGTTGGGCCCCGACGGAGAGCCGCTCTGGGCGATGCCTGCCGGCGGTGAAGGTGCGGAGTGGCTGGGCTCGCCGGTGGTTTCCGCGTCCGGCGAGGTCACGGTCGTCGGCGTCTCGGACACGACGTTCGGCTGCGGAGGGCGCAGCTACGATCTGATGCGGGAGAAGAGCGTCCTCGCGACGTACGCGGCCGACGGTACGACGACCGGATGCGTTCTCGTGGATGCGCTGGCCCGCAGCGTGGCCCTGCTTCCCGGAGGAGA
>VFMC01000635.1 GCA_006515795.1 Acidimicrobiaceae bacterium
GCAGCAGCACCGCGCCGGTGGCCTCGAAGACCGAAGCGGCCTCTCCGAGCACCCGGGGGATGAGGGCCTCGACTTCGAGCGACTCGCCCGCGGCCGCGGCGACGGCGTGCAGGACCTCGAGCTGCTCGAGCTTGCGCGACCGCTCGGCCTCGAGCTTCACGGCGTCGAGCACGGTCGAAACCTGGAAGGCCAGGCTCGAGAGCAGCTGTTGATCGAAGGCCGAGAAGGCACGAGGCTCGACGCTGTCGACCACCAGCACGCCGATAACGCGGTCGTTACGCCGGATCGGCACCGCCAGCTCCGAGGCTGCCTGGTAACCCACGGCGATGTAGCGCTCGTCGGACTCGGTGTCGGGGATGTTCAGCGGCTCGCCGTGCTCCGCGACCCACCCGGTGACCCCCTCCCCCACCCGGATACGATAGTCGCGATCGAAGTCGGGCATCACGCCTCGTGCCACCACGATTCGCAACCACTGCCCCGTCTCGTCGAGCAGCAGGATGAGCCCGTTGGTCGCGTGGGTGAGGTAGGTCGAGATGTCGGTCAGGTACGACAGCAACTCCTCGGAGTTGGGCGTCGAGTGGATGATCTTGGTCGAATCCAGCAGCGACAGCAGCAGCGTCTCTTTCTTGGCCAGCTCCTGGGACATGTGGATGGACCGCACCCGGTGCAACAGCCAGTCGCGGATGAGCACCAGAGCCCCGCGCGAGGCCGACGGCAGCAGCGGGTAGTCGGTGCGGTGATCGCGCAGGGCCGGGTTCGCCTCGAAGAACTTCTCGCGGCTGCCGGCGTCCTCGAAGAACGGCCCGACCAGGTAGAAGCCGAGCCGGCGATTCGCCTGGTCGATGGGCAGCAGATACCAGGAGGTGCCGAACGGACAGGCGAAGAGCCGCCCGTCCTGCGTGATCTCGCCCTTGAGCGGAGTCGCGCAGTGCTTGCGGCTGCAAGCCTCGCGAGGCTCGAGACCGCAGGGCACCTCGCCGTGGTTGGCGACCTGGGCCGTCTCTGACGCAGAGAGGAACCGGCTGGAAAGCCCGAGCGAACTCCGCACCAGTTGCGTGATCGAGCGGCGTTCCTTGGCCGA
>VFMC01000636.1 GCA_006515795.1 Acidimicrobiaceae bacterium
GCGACAGGACGACCGCATCGACATCGTGCAACCGACCAACCCGATCGACGTGGTCGATCTTGCGGAGGTCACCGTGTCGGGTGTCGCCCTTGGCGAGCAGGACCTGCGCTTCCACGTCGACCAGGTAGGCGTACCCGTGCTCGTGCGGATCAGCTACTTCCCGAACTGGCAGGCCAGTGGCGCCGAGGGTCCATATCGCATCGCGCCGAACCTGATGGTCGTCATCCCAACTGCGCAAGACGTCCACCTCACCTACCAACGCTCCGGTCTCGACATTGGCGCCTACGTGCTCACCCTGATCGGCATCGCGTTGTTGTTCCTCTGGCGCTGGCTGGGCGACGTGCGCCATGCGGCGCCGGTGCCCACCTCGCGGCGCGATCGCGACGGCGAGCTAGACGACGACCTCCCGCTGGGTGACGACTGGCGCGATCCGGTGTGGCGCGACGCGGCGTGGGACGAGACGCTGGCGATGGGCCGGGGCAGCGGCGATCTCGATGTCGAGCTCGAATCGCTGATCGACCCGCTGCTCGCGCCGCCAGAGGTCGGCGGTTCCGCCGACGCGCACGGATAGGTTGTGGGCCGCATGTCAGCTCATGTCCCCCCATCTTCTGGTGCGCGTTCGGCCGAGCTGTCGTCGATCGTCAAGGCCTACGACGTCCGCGGCACGGTCCCCGATCAGATGAACGCCGATGTCGCTCACGCCCTCGGTGTCGGTTTCGCCCGGTTCGTCGATGCACCTCGGGTGCTGGTCGGACGCGACATGCGTCCATCGGGCCCCGAGCTGGTCGATGCCTTCGCCCGCGGCGTGATGGAGCAGGGAGTCGACGTCGTCGACCTCGGGCTCGCCTCTACCGACCTGGTGTACTTCGCGGCCGGTCGTCTCGATGCCCCCGGTGCGGTGTTCACCGCTTCGCACAACCCGGCGGGGTACAACGGCGTCAAGTTCTGCCTCAGCGGAGCCCGGCCGGTCGGCCAGGACACCGGGTTGTTCACCATCCGTGACACGGCGATGCAGGTTCTCGATGGCCATCCGCCGGCCGCCGCGGCGCGAACCGGGTCGCTGTCGACGCGGGCGCTGCTG
>VFMC01000637.1 GCA_006515795.1 Acidimicrobiaceae bacterium
CCAACCTGATCACCAACGGCTCCTCGGACTCGATCACGATCGCGAGCGGCAGCCACGCGATAAGCACCGGCGACGGTGACGAAACCTTCACGATCTCCGGCGGGACCGTCGCGGTGGACTCGGCCGGCACGTCGTCGAGCCTGACGGTGAACATCACCGGCGGCTCCGGTACCCTCGAGCTTGGCCAGGGAACGAACCAGGTGAGCTTCGCCACGACCTCGACAACCACCAATGCTGCGTGGGAAGTCCTCGGCGACACGAGCGGGACCGACACCATCGTCCTGCCCGTGGTCTCGACCGGCCAGCAGATCCAGGCGAACAACCACCAGCTGGTGGCCCCGGCCTACAAGATCGACTTCAACGACGAGATCGAGCTGATCCAGCTCAGCGACACCGCCGCGATCTCGACCTTCGTGTCGACGTCGACCAAGGCGGACTTCGGGAACGTCGATCTCGAGCTGACCATCAACGAGCTGGTGTTCCAGCCCACGCTCAACGCGGGCCGTCTCGACGTCGACGCCACCGGCGACGTGACGTTCGAGGGCGACGTGGTCATCGACGGCGACGTCGACATCGACTCCACGGCCGCGAACGCGGTCTTCACCTTCGGCGGCAACCTGCAGGCCACGGGCGGCGGCCACATCGACGTGCGCCGCGAAGACCTGAGCAATCCGGGCGCGAGCACCACGATCGCCGTCGCGGGCAACATCGCCGCGGTCGACTTCGTCCGGCTCACCGCGGCGACCACCACCGTCGGCGGCGGGGTCACCGCGGACTCGATCGTCATCCAGACGCGCGACACCTACACGGTCAATCAGACGTACAGCGCGGTCGATCAGATCGACATCCGCGTGTTCGGGGACGACGCGGACATCGTGCTCAAGGCCGGGCTCAACGCGGGCAACAGCACGCGGCTGATCGCGCCGGACGGCACGGTCCTGCTGGAGCGCCAGACCACCGACGTGAACGTGGCCGACGCTCTGGTCGCCGGCAACGACATCACCATCGCGGGCGCCACGTTCCAGGACCACGGGGTCGCCGCGGGCGACGTGCTGGAGCTCGCGGATGCCGCGCGCGGCG
>VFMC01000198.1 GCA_006515795.1 Acidimicrobiaceae bacterium
GAAGCCACCGAAGCGCATCGACGCGTCGATCTTCCATCGCCAACCGTCGGCGCGCTCGAAAGCGCCGACGCTCACCAGATGACTCAGCCACTCGAACGACAGCCGCGGGTTCATCCGGCCGCGCCGCCTGGCCAGCTCGGCGAGCGTGCCGGGCTTGCGTTCGGATGTAGCCGTGGTGCGGCGGTGGTCGAGCCAGCCGATGATCTCACCCGCCGCCATCCGGGTGCGTTCGTGCTCCGACACGTCGGGGATGCGGCGCTTGTAGGGGATGCCGTCGAGGTTGACGAGGTGCGAGAACCGGAACGGTTGGGCGTCGGCCAACTGGATCATCAGCGAACCACCCTTGCTGTGGCCGACGACCGGAGCGGGCCGCGCCGCGATCGCGTCCATCACCGCCATCGCATCGCGGATGTCGCCGTCCCACGAGTAGAGCGCGGCATGGGCGCTGTCGCCGTGGCCGCGCTGGTCCCACGCGACGACGCGCCACCCGGCGGCGGCGAGCTTGGGCGCGAAGACGTCGAAGGTGCGAGCGAAGTCGAACCCACCATGCACGAGGAACAGCGGATCGTCCTGCTCCGAACCCCACTCGTGCACTGCGATGGGCACTCCGCCGGCGTCGAGGTGGTACTCGCGGTCGGGAACCACGACTCCAGGGAAGCTGCCCGGCAAGGAGCCTGTCTGAACGCCCTCGGGCGGGGTCGGGCGAGGCATGGTGCGACCATAGATCCAAGCGTCTAGATCCCTGCAGTCGGGTCGTCGGCATCGGCAACTACGCTGGCCCGGATGAATCGCAAAGGGCTCGTGCTCACAACGGTCGCCCTGGCCGCGCTGCCGTTGTCCACGGTGTCATGCGGTGGCGACGACGGATCGGCCGATGTTGCTCTGCCTCCCATCGCCACCACCACCAGCACCACCATCGAGATCACGACCACAACCGAGTACCTGCCGATCACCTACGAGATCTTGCCGGGCGACGGTCTGAAGAACATCGCCGACAAGTTCGGGGTCGACCTCGACAAGCTCGCGATCCTCAACGGCATCACGAACTACGACGACATCGAGGCCGGCGACGTGCTCGACATCCCGCCGCCGACCACGCCCACCACGTTGCCGCCTCCGCCCACCACCACCACAACCACTGCGCCCGTCGTGGCCACAACGTGACCAAGGTCCCGGGACTTCAGACCTCCCTCGCGACTACGATTCGCACATGACGTTCTGGCCCACGCAGGAGCACTGGAGCGTGAACATTCCGCTCCACACCGACCACTACCGCATGAAGGCATTGGCCGAGACCGGCTTCGTGCAGCTCGCCGATGCCGATTTCGAGGTCCGCCCCGACGAGTACGAGGGGCTCGAGTACATGGAGTGGAAGAGCGGTGGCGACACCAACTTCGCCCCGCTCGCCTCGGCCGACGGCGAGCTCGATTGCCGGGGTTTCTGGGACAAGGGCAAGACCGACAAGGACGCCCTCTGGACCTCGAACGCCGACAAGGCGCCCACGCTGAAGGGCTACGTGGGCTCGATCGGCGCCAACTTCGGGCGGGTTCGGATCATCAAGCTCCAACCGCAAGATCGCGAGCAGGCGATGAAGTCGATCCACCGCGACGACAACAACCGGTTCAACCCCGAAGCCGAGGGTTGGGTCGTGCGCACCTGGGTGGAGCTCACCGACAACCCGGCCAGCTACATGCTGTTGATGGACGTCGGCGCCGACGGGCTGCCCGACCCGGCCACCGAGGTAAGGGTTCCGCTGCCCCGTGGCGCTCGCTTCGTGGTCGACACGCAACGACTGTGGCACGTGGTCGTGCATCACGGCACCGAACCGCGCTACGCCCTGATAACAAGCGTCGAGAGCAGCCCCGGGCTCGCGCAGTGGGTCGAGGGTCAACAACTCGCCAGCGTCTGAATCACCTGGCCCGATGGCGGCAGTGCACACGGCCAGCTACCTCCCGTTCGGCGTCCAAGTGACGGTGGCATCGGAATCGGTTGAGTTGCTCGCCGCGATCGACGCCGGCCTCGGTCGGTATCCGTCGTCACCGATTTCGCTAGGTGGCGAACTTGCCATCACCGCGACGATGAAACCCGACGCGCCCGATGATCCAGGATGGCCGTCGATGAAGGCCGCAACCGAGGGTGAGCGGATGATCGTCAGCTGCGGAACGTCGACCGCCGTCGTCGACATGCGGGCGCGCACCGTCTCGCTCACGTTGGCGGCGTCGATCTGTGCCGTACCCGATGCACTCCGCCTGTTCGTCGAGTCGGCGTTCACCGCGGTGAACGTCCACGCCGGCAGGTTGCACGCGATCCACAGCGCACTGGTGGTGGCTGACGCCGTCGGTCTCGTTCTGCGGGGACCTTCGGGTGGCGGGAAGAGCACGCTCACCTATGCCTGTTTGCGTCGCGGCATGAACGTGGCCAGCGACGACTGGATCTACGGCGCAGCAGGCGAGCGAGCGGGTACGTTTGCCGGCTATCCGTGGCGGATCATGCTCACCGAGGTTGCCGCCGGCCGCTTCGTGGAACTGGCGTCGGTGGCCGCTGTGGCGCACCCCTCGGCGGAGGGCAAGAAGGTGGCGATCGTGCCGCCGATCGACCGCCAGGTCCCTGTTGCTCACGCCGCGGCGATCGTGCTACTCGACCCGCGACCGCTGTTGCGGCTGTCGGAGATCACCCACACCGAGGCGCTCGAGCGGTTCTGGGCGTCGTCGCTGCCGAGCGAGCGCGAGCACCTCGACCGCGACTGGGTGAGCGACCTGCTCGGTCGCCCCACTTACCTGCTCTGCCGTGGCGGGTCTCCGGTCACGGCCGCTCACGCCCTTCACGACCTCGCGGTCAGCCTCCGGTAGAGCACCTCGAACGAGCGGGAGGTGAAGGTCGCATCGTGGACCGAAGCCCACCGCAGCGCGCGGTTGCCGAGCCGGCCGCGAAGCGCATCATCTTCGACGAGCCCGAGCACCGCCTCGGCCAACGCCGCCGGATCTCGGGGCCGGATCGTCACCGCTGCGGGCACCGGCATCGACGCGAGATCGGCGACGTGGCCGACGGCTGTGCCGACGGTCGGAACACCGCACGCCGCGGCCTCGAGCACGGCCACCGGCCCCGCCTCGTGGCGCGACGTGTTGACGTGCAGCGTCGCGGTGCGGATCAGGGCGGCAACGTCGGCCGCGGGCAGCAGTCCATGGAACTGCACGGCATCGGCGATCCCGAGCCGAGCGGCCAGGCGTCGGTGCTCGCCGGCCATCGTGTCGATACCGATGACGTCGAGACGCATCGCCGGTTCGATCGCCACGACCCGCGCAAAGCCGCGCAGCAGGAGCTCCTGATCCTTCACCCTGTTCAGGCTGCCCACGTGCACGAGCCGCGCCGCGGACCGGTCGCCGGCAGCCTGCCCGGTAGGCGTGGGGGCGAAGACCCGCAGGTCGGCGCCGAGCGGGATCAGTTCGTCTATCCGGTGGCCGGCGGCTGCGACCTGGTCGCGCATCCACGCTGTCGCCGCGGTGGTGACCGTTGCTGCCCGCATCGTCGTCGACGCGAGGAGTCGGGTGCCACGTCGGCGGGCGCCTCCAAAACCGATGTCGGGGAGCGCCGCGAACTCGCCGCCGCACACGCTCACGACCGACCCGACTCGATACCGGTGGGCGATGGCAACAGCGGCTAGCCCGGTGACGTTGGCCCACAACCCGTGCACGACGTCGGGTCGGCCGCCGCGACCGGCCGCCGCCACCGCATCGCCGACGGCGCGGGCGACGTCGGCGCGGCTGTGCCTGCCGATCGGTACGTTCACGACGTCGGCATCGAACAGGCGCCATTCGCCTGGCTCGGGGTCGTGGCCGATGGCGATGACCCGCAGCCGATGCTCGCTGCTGACCGACTCCACGAGGTGGTGGATGAACGGGATGGTCCTCGGCGACCCCGGCGGATCGACGCCACCGGGAACGACCATCACGACGCGCACGATCAAGTCTCGCCGATCGGCGCTCCCGACGATCGCTAGTGTCGTTCGATCACCACGGAGCTGCGCACGCATCAACGCCTCTTGTTCGACGTGGTGCTCGCCCGCCTTCGGGGCGAGCCTGCACCGCTGCCGCCGCTCGCGCCGCCGGCCTTCGCCCGCGCCGGCCTGGCCACTGGGCTGACCGCCCTGCTCGGCCACCTCGGCGCGGCCAACCCCGGTGGAGGAACCAGTGACGAGATCGTCGCTTACGTCGGCGAGCAGCAGGGTCAGGTGCGCGACCGGGTGGAGCGCTTCCGCGAGCTCACCGTCGTGGTGCTCGACGCACTGTCGCGCCACGATGTGGACTCCGTCGCCGTCAAGGGAGCGGCCCTCATCGACGGCGTGTGGCCGGCGCCGCACGCCCGCCCGATGGCCGACATCGACATCGTCGTCGCCCCCCACCACCGCGCCCAGGGGGTTGCTGCGCTTGTCGCCGCTGGCCTCGCCCTGCACCTCGCCCTGCACCAGACTGATGCGCACGAGGACACGTTGCTCGCCTGGGGTGACGGCTCGGCCGGCCGGCTCGACGGCGAGTCGGTCGAGCACAACGGCCGGGTCGAGCTGCACCCGGGTTGGAACGAGTTCCTGCACGGCTACTCCATCCACGGAGGCGATCTGATCGCGGCCGCGACCACATCTGTGGGTCCTTCCGGGCAGGTCCATCGCCGCCTCGCCCTGGAACCGCTGACGGCGCACGTGATCGGCCATCTGGCCTCCACCGTCGCGCGTTGCGAGGTGCGCCTCGTGAACGTCGTCGACGTCTGGTTCTGCCATGCGGCGGGTGTCGACTGGCAACAGGTGGTGGCGCACCTCCGGCGCGGCGACCCCAGGTTGAGCGCTCCCGGTCTGTGGCTGATCGATCGTCTCGTTCCGGATCTTGTTCCGCTCGACGTGCTCGAGATGGAGATGGCTCGGGTCGGCCGAAGTGCTCACATCCTCGCCTCGTGCCAACCGGAGGCCGTGCTGCGCGACCCGACCGACCGCACGACGATGCGCTGGCGCCAGTCGTTCACGACGACCTTGACCGAGCGCTGGGCAGTCATCGATCAGATGGTCTGGCCCGATGGTCCTCGCGGCGCGCGGGCAACTGCAGCACGGGTGCGTGATCGGCCTCGTCGCCGATGACAGCGGTGAGGGTCGTGATCGTGATGCCGCCGGTGACGGCGCTCGAGCCGTCGCTCGCGCTCGACCAGTGGCCGACGCTGACCGCGATGGCCGAAGCGTTGCGACGCCACGGCGAGGCCGAGGCGGTCGTCGTCTGCCGCACGAACCGCACCGAGAGCGAGCTCGTCCGCGATGAAGTGCGCTACGTGTTCGCTCCGACAGATCGACGGTTGGTCGAACTGGTGCAAGTGCAACGACCGCAAGTCGTGCACCTGCACGGCCTCGGGTTCACCCGCCTGATCGCGAGGCTCGGTCGACAGCTCCGCGGCGCGGCTCCGATCGTGGTGCAGCATCACGGCGAGCAGCTGCTCGGCTGGCGAAGCGCGGCCGGGCACCGCGCGGTGCGGCGCTTCATCGCCGGCTACCTGTTCACGGGTGCGGCCACCGGGCAGGGTGATCCACTGATCGAACGCGGCATCGTTCGCGGCGACGCCCGTCTGTTCGAGGTGCTCGAGTCGGCGAGCCTGGTGCCGCCACCCGACCGCGGGTCAGGTCCCGCGGTCGAGCTCGAAGGCGACCCGGCGATCCTCTGGGTGGGGCGGCTCGTCGCGTCGAAGGAGCCGGTCCTCGCAGTCGAGGCGTTCGCGCTGGCCGCCACGGCCTCGGAGCGAGCGCAGCTCCACCTGCTCGCCACCGATCGCACGCTGGAGCCCGAGGTGCGGCTGGCCATCAAGGGATCCGCAGCGGTGGGCAACCGCATCCATCTCCACGAAGGCGTCCCCCGAGCGGAGATGGCTGGCTGGTACTCGGCCGCCGACGTGTACTTCTCCACCAGCCGTCGTGAGGGATCGAACTACTCGCTGATCGAGTCGCTTTCGTTCGGCTGCGCACCGGTTGTGTCGGCGATCGCCCCGCACCGGGCCATCGTCGGCGACCTGGCACCGTTGTTCGCTCCTGGCGATGCAGCGACCGCGGCCAGGCTGCTCGGCGAAGCGACGTCGATCGCCGCCGAGGAGGTTCGCCGCCACTCCCACACCCACCTCACGTGGCCGGTGGTGGTCGAGCAGCTTCTGGCGGCCTACCGCGCCGTGTCGTAGTCGAAGCGCACTTCCGGCTGACCTACGCTCGCCCACACATGGCAGACGTGCTCCTCGCCCACTCGTACTACCTCCGGCTCGATCCCAAGCAGTGGGCGAAGATGCGACCGTACCCACCGTTGAACACGCTGTACGCCGCCTCGGTGCTGCGTGACCAGGGCATCGACGTCGCCCTGTTCGACGCGATGCTTGCCCGAGGTGAGTCCGACTTCGCGGTCAGCCTGCGCCGGCAGCGACCGCGCCTTGTGCTGTTGTACGAGGACAACTTCAACTTCTTGTCGAAGATGTGCCTCAGCCGCATGCGCCAAGCGGCGCTGACGATGGTCGGCATGGCGCGGGCGGCTGGCTGCCGTGTAGCCGTCGCCGGCGCCGACGTGACCGATCACGCCGACGTCTACCTCGCGGCCGGTGCGCACGCCTGCCTGTTGGGCGAGGGTGAGCACTCGATGTCGGACGTGGTGCATCGCTGGCTCGGCCCCGATCCCGACCAGTCGCTCGGTGACATCGCCGGCGTCGCATCGATGAGGGGTGGGCAGGTCGTCGATGGTGGCCACCGGCAGATCGAACGACATCCTGACGTGTTCGGGCGCCCCGCCCGCGACCTGCTCGACATCGACGCCTACCGAACCGCCTGGACGTCGCGCCACGGACGCTTCTCGCTGAACATGGTGTCGACCCGCGGCTGCCGAATTCGCGACGAGCGTCGACGAGTGCGGAGGGCAGGTGCCATTCACGATGCAGTCGCGGTGCGATCTGATGAACGATCAGGCGGTCGATGCGCTGGCGCTCGCCGGGTGTGAGGAGGTGTGGTTGGGCGCCGAGAGCGGCAGCCAACGGATCCTCGATGCGATGGGCAAGGGGATCACCGTCGATCAGATCTGGTCGGCTCGGCGACGGCTCGGCGAGCGCGGCATTCGCGCCTGCTTCTTCATCCAGTTCGGCTACCCCGGCGAGACCTGGGACGACATCGAACAGACCGTCGGCCTCGTCGCCGAACTGCTCCCCGACAACATCGGCGTGAGCGTGAGCTACCCAC
>VFMC01000199.1:0-4445 GCA_006515795.1 Acidimicrobiaceae bacterium
AGCTGGGCACCGGTGGTCGATCTCGCCGATGACGAACAGGGTGGGCGTGCGGCTCTCGTGGGCGCGATACAGGGGCGACTGTGCGGCGTAAGCCTCAGCTGCCTCGTACGGTGCTCCACCGAACTGGGGGGCCATGAACTCGAAGCCGATGTCACTCGCTCCCCACATGCTGGCGAGATCTGTGGCAGGGTTCTCGATCACCGCCGCCCGGAAACGTGAGGTGGTCGACGACAACCACGCCGACAGATAGCCGCCGTATGACAGCCCGGTCACGCCGAGACGATCACCGTCGGCCCATCCCTGTGCCACGGCGTGATCGACCACTGCCAACACGTCGCGCGTGGGACCGTCCGCCCAGTCGCCGATGACCGCATGGGCGAACTCGTCGCCCCAGCCGACCGAGCCGCGCGGGTTGGTGTAGAGCACTCCGAACCCGGCCGCGCACAGCGCATGGAAGTCGATGCTGAACGACTCTCCGAACGCTGCTTGCGGTCCGCCATGGATCGCGAGCACAGTGGGCAGCGCGACTCCGTCGGGTGCATCCGGCGACGTGAGGAACCACGCGTCGAGCGGCCAGCCGTCGGGCCCGTCGGGGCTTGCCACCACGAAGCGACGGGCTGTCACACCGGCCGCCACCGGCCCGAACGTCGTGAGGTTCCGTTCGCGCCGCTGGCTGTGTCGTGCACCTGTCAGAACGGCCACCTCCGCAGGTCGTTCGCAAGATTGGCTGCTGAACACCAGCGTGCTGCGGCGCACGGCGATGGGCGACGCACAACGGTCACCGTCGACGAGCAACTCGGCTGCACCGCTGTCGACGTCGACACGGGCGATGCCCATTCGCCCACGAGCTCCCGTGCGAACGATCACCGCCGGGCCGTGGTCGGCCAACAAAACGTAATCAGGGCATTCGGTGAGCTCGGCGGGGCTGTCGCCGTAGACGTCGCCGAACAGCTCGACATCGCCGGTGACAGCGACAGCCGACACCTTCTCGCCGTCGACCACGACCAATCGACTGGCACTGCCGAACGGTCGATCGGTAGCACCCACGAGCAGTGCGACCAGCCGCCCGTCGTCCAGCCACACCGCGCGCAAGACCCGACAGGTGGGGGTCGCCGGGGCCGTCACCGCGCCGTCACGGCCGACGATCCGCAGCCTCTGGCCGAACTCAAGACCGTTCGGATCGAGCCCTGCGACTGCCGCCAGCCGATCACCGTCGGGCGACCACTGCACGCCTGCCCAGCGCCAGCCGTCGTCGGTCATCCACGTTCCGTCGCCGGTCGAGACATCGATCATCCGGAGCTGCGGCGGATCCTCCAGCGGACCCATTCCGTCGAACGCAGCGGACGGCCGCGTCCAGCGGTAGGGCCTCGTCCGGTCGACTTCGACGCCACGCATGCAGGGCACGGTGATCGACGTGCCGTCGGGCGACCAGAGCGGCGCGCCGGCCACGCGGCTCGCGCCGTCGAGTGTACGCGTCGGCAGTGTTCCCGTCGGATCGACGAGTACCAGCGACGCCGTGCCGTCGGTCCCGGTGATCGCTGCGAGGGTCGAGCCGTCTGGCGACCACACGCCGCGGCCCGTACCGACGTCGGCACCCGGGAGGGGGCCCTCGTCACCGCTGGCGATGTCGATCAGCGACCACCGAGTCACCGTATCCTCCGTGCCGGCGGTGATCGACGTGGTGGTGAGCGACAACAGCGCTCCATCGGGCGACAGGCTCGCATGCACCGGTGCCCGAAGCGCGAGGAGTCGCTGCGTCGACGACAGGACCGGTACGGGTTCGGGCTGGCTCGGCATGAGAATCTCCTCGTCCGGTGTCATCGGCGCTTCGGTGGCACTGGTTCTGTGAACGCCTCGACTGCTGCGATGAGCACCGACTCGACTGCCGTCCTACCAGCGCGGTCTCTCCGCATCGGCACGTCCGGATCCATACGACGGCGCAACAGGTACCCGGACTCGATCGCCTCGATCGCCCACACCAGATCGGCGATCGATCGACCCTTCACCGGACGTCGTCCGGCATGGGCGAGGATCTTGCGGAGCAGGCCCGACACGTACTCGACATAGAGCTGGTTGGGAACGACGTTCATGTCGATCACCTGACGGCGTGGACCCATCGCTGTCACGCCGAGCATCAGCAACACCGACGGCTCGTCAGCGCTGAGCTCGAAGTCGGCCCCGAAACATCGCGCCACCAGGTCTCGCCAGTCATGCCCGGCCGCGATGTCGGCATCGACGCGCTCGTCGACCTCGTCGAAACCGATCTTTGCCGCGTCGAGGAAGATCCGGTCGAGCACCGACAGCTGGAACTCCTCCTGACTCGGCCAGATGTTGTACGCCGCACCCGTTGTCATCAGCGTGGCGTGCGGGTCGAGTGAGCGCAGTTGCTGGTTGACCTCGTCGAGCACCTCGGTGATCCTGATCCCGGCGAGTGGGTTGGCCGACGCGTCGGCAACGTCGACGCCGCCCTCGAGCCGGCGGCCGAGGACGCGCAGGGCCGCCTCCATCAGGAGAAGTCGGGTCTCGTCACGAGTACGACGCTTCTCGGAGGCTTCGCCGCGCCGACGGCTCACGGTGCTCATCGCCGCGAGTCCGTCGTCGACGCGTCGACGCGCGCGAGGAAGTCGGCCACGATCATCGTCGGTGATTCTTGCTCGACGTGGCAGCGGTGCTCCCGCACGTGCCACTTGCTGCCGTCGCTGCCGATCTGATCGTGGCGGATGACGGCGCGACCCGCGTGGCCGGACATCGAGATCGTCGAGATCATGAGAATCGTCGTCCTGGGGTCATCTCGGCAACCACTCGGTGTCGGCGCGCGGCATCGACGCCACGAGCCGCCGGGTGTAGTCGTGCTGGGGCTCGTCGAGCACCGAATCGGTGGGTCCCTGCTCGACGACTTCGCCCTTCAACAGCACGAGCACCCGATCGGTCACCTGTCGCACCACGCCCAGATCGTGGGTGATGAACAGCAGGCTCGTGCCCCGCTCGCGATGCAACGTGCGGAGCAACCCGAGCACCTGTGCCTGCACCGAGACGTCGAGCGCTGCGACGGGCTCGTCGCACACGAGGACCTCGGGCTCGACGGCAAGGGCCCTGGCGATCGCCACCCGCTGACGCTGGCCACCGCTGAGCGCAGCGGGGCGCCGACGTGCGAGTTCGGGCGCCAGCCCGACGCGCTCGAGCGATTGCGCCACCTCGCGCGCCGGGTCGGCGACCGGCTGGGATCGATGCCGCAGTGCTTCGGCCAGCGTGTACCCCACGGTGTGCATCGGGTTGAGGGTGCTGTAGGGATCTTGGAACACGCACTGCAACCGCTGGGTCGCCTTGCGCCGCTCGACGGCACCGAGGCGAGACCGGTCGGACACGTCGACGCCTGCGAGCTCGATGCGTCCGGCGCTCGATGAGGAGAGACCAAGGATGCATCGGGCGATCGTGGTCTTGCCCGAGCCGCTTTCGCCCACCACCCCCAGCGCCTCGCCGACGCCGAGCTCGAACGACACGCCCTGCAACACGACGTGCTCGCCGCCCTTGCCCTTGTAGTGCTTGCGGAGGTCGGTCACCCGCAGGGCCAAGGCCCCACCCGTCGCCGACTCGGGCCGCATCGGGCGATCGCCCGACGGCGCTGCGGCCACGTCGAGGTCGGCCACGCGACGACATGAGGTCCATCGCCCAGGCGATACCTCCACCAACGGCGGCGCGCCGCCAAGGCACTCCGCTGCGCGGTGCTCGCATCGGTCGACGAAGGCACAACGGTCGAGCGCGGTGTCGGTGGCCGGCACGGACCCCGGGATACCCAGGAGCTCGGACTGGTAGTGCTCGACCGAGGGCACCGACGCGAGGAGCCCCACCGTGTAGGGGTGCTTCGGAGCGGCGCGGAGCGCGTCCGACGGTGCCACCTCGGTGATCGAACCGGCGTACATCACCATCACCCTGTCGCACACCGCGAACGCCAGCCGTAAGTCGTGGGTGATGAGCACCAGCCCCATGCCCCGCGCCCGCTGGATCCGACGTAACAGCTCGAGCACCTCGCGTTGCGTGGTGGCATCGAGCGCCGTGGTCGGTTCGTCGGCCACCAGCACCTTCGGATCGTTGGCCAAGGAGGCGGCGAGGGCCACGCGTTGCGACATCCCACCGGACAACTCGAACGGGTAGCGGTGGGCGACCCTCGGGTCGTCGATGCCGACCTCGGCCAGACGTCGTGCAACCTCGGGAGCGAGATCGCGCCTCGATGCCCCCCGTGCGACCAAGGTCTCGGCGATGTGAGCGCCCGCGGTCATCACCGGGTTGAGCATGGTGAACGGGTCTTGCATCAGCAAGGCGATGCTCGCGCCTCGGTGCGCAGCGGTGGGTCGCGACGGGTCGATCGCAGCGCCGTCGACCACCATCCGTCCCGACACCACCAGATCGGCGGGCAGCAACGACACCAGGGCCTTCGCCGTCAGCGA
>VFMC01000199.1:4452-6208 GCA_006515795.1 Acidimicrobiaceae bacterium
GCTCCGTTCGCCCCGTGAGCACCTCGTGGGCGCGATCGCCAATGATCGTCATCGCGATCGCGAGCACGGTGATGGCCAGCCCTGGGGCGATGACGGCCATCGGGTTTAGGTCGAGGATGCCGCGGTTCTCGGCGATCATCAGGCCCCAATCGGCCGAGCCGACCTCGACGCCGAGACCCAAGAAGGCGAGGCCTGCGAGCCCGATGAGCCCCACGACGAACTGCAACAACACGTTGGCCACGACGATGGGAAGGATGTTCGGCAGCACGTGCCGAACCGCGATGCTCCGAGACGACACGCCCACGGTGCGGGCTGCGGCCACGTACGGCAGTCCGCGTTGGGCGAGCACAGCGGCGCGCACCACACGCACGTCGCCGGGCGACGACAGGGCAATGAGCACGAGCACCGCCAGCCAGTATCCGCCGCCGAAAAGGCCCACCACGACGATCGCCACGAGCAATGGTGGGACGGCGTACGCGAGGTCGATCGAACGCATCACCACCGCGTCGACCCATCCGCCCGCGTACCCGGTCACCAGGCCCAGCGACGTGCCGACGAAGCCGGCGCCGACCGCCACGACGGCCGGCCCCAGCAGACCGTTGCGCGCTCCTTCGAACAGGCGCGAGAGGATGTCGCGACCGAGCGTGTCGGTGCCCAGCCAGTAGTTGCGGCTCGGTGCGAGGCCGCTGTCGACGAGGTTTTGCGTGGAGCCGTCCTTCGGTGCGAGCCAGCCACCGAAGATCGCAAGGATCACCGCCGCCACCACCACGCCGGCACACACGATTGCCATAGCGCCCCACCCGGGACGAGAGCTCGTCGATCCGTTCACGTCGCGGCCGCCCGCCGAAGCCGGGGGTCGACCACGAAGTACAGCAGATCGACCGCGAAGTTGGTCACGAGCACCAAGAGCGCGGTGAACATCGTCAAAGCCTGCACGAGTGGGAGGTCGAGTTGGGCGACCGAGGTGACCAGCAAAGTGCCCAGCCCCTGCAAGGCGAACACGTTCTCGACCAGGACTGCTCCCGTGAGGCTGTAGGCCAGCACCAGCCCGGCCGATGTGAGCACCGGCAGGCTCGCGTTGTGCAGCACGTAGCGCCGCCAGATCCTCGAGCGCGGTATCGCACGGGCGCGGGCGAAAGTGACGAAGTCGCGATCGACCACGTCCATCGTGGCGGCGCGGGTCTGCCGCAGCACGATCGCAATCTGCGACACGGCCAACGCCAGAGCGGGCAAGGTCATGTGATGCGCGGTGTCGAACAGTCCGTCGCCCCGACCGAACGCGGGAAACCACGACAGCCGTACGGCGAACACGTAGATCAGCAAGAAGCCCACGGCGAACGAGGGCATCGCGATCGCGAGCAGGCTCGTGGCTGTTGCGAGCCGGTCGACCAGGCGGCCCTTGCGCATGCCCGCCAGCAGACCGAACGGCACTGCCACGAGCAGGGTCAGCACGAACGCGTACCCGGCCAACCAAGCGGTGACCGTCAGCCGCTCGCCGATCATCCCGGTCACCTGCTCGCTCGACCGGATCGAGCGACCGAAGTCGCCTCTAACCGCATCCCCCACCCAGTGGACGTACTGGGTGAGGAACGGATCGTCAAGGCCGTACTTGTCGCGGATCTGGGCGATCGACTCGGGCGTCGCCCGGTTCGGTCCCAACAGCAGAACCGCCGGGTCGCCGGGCGTCAGCGCGAGGAGGCTGAACACCAACAGCGACACGATGGCCAGGATCGCCAGCATCGCAGCGAGGCGACGC
>VFMC01000200.1 GCA_006515795.1 Acidimicrobiaceae bacterium
GACCTTGATCCGGGTACGAGCGGTCGCGTCGCGAATCGAGACGATGTCGTGTGGTTCCGCCGGAGGTGCGGGTTCCTCGACGCGGCGCCGCTTCACCACGGCCACGTCAGCCCACCAGCAACTTTCGAACGTCGTCCTCGGAGTCGCCGGTGACGAGCACGAGCACCTCGTCTCGATCGCGAAGCGTCGTGTCGCCACGCGGAACCACCACGTGCCGGTCGCGCAGCACGGCCACGATGGTGCTCTCGCGGGGCAGACCCAGGTGAGCGATCTCGACACCTATGGCCGGTGAACCGCTGGCGAGGGTGACCTCGGCGAGACGTGCCTTGCCCCCCTCGAGTGAGAGCAGGCGCACGAACGAGCCCACGCTGACGGCTTCCTCGACGAGGCCTGTGAGGAGGTGCGGTGTCGACACCGATACGTCGACGCCCCACATGTCGTTGAACATCCACTCGTTGTTCGGGTTGTTCACCCTGGCCACGACGCGCGGCACCCCGAACTCCTGCTTGGCGAGCAACGAGATGACGAGGTTGTCCTCGTCGTCGCCGGTGACTGCGGCAAGGACGTCGGCGTCGGCGGTGCCGACGCCGGCAAGGGTGGCGACCTCGCAGGCATCCCCGAGATGGCACACCACCTCACCGCCGTCGCCCGCGATCCGCTCGATCACAGCCGGGGCGTTGTCGACGAGCGTGACCTCGTGCCCTGACGAAGCCAACTGCTGGGCCATGTAGCGCCCGACGCTGCCGGCCCCGGCGATGACGACCTTCATCGGTGCCCTCCTTCGTAGTACGCGAATGCCTGGTCGAGCTGATCCAGCGAACCACATGGGACGAGACCGTGCACCATGTCGTCCTGCTGGAGCAGTAGGGCCCCATCGGTGAGACGCGCGGTGCCGTCACGGCTCAGCAGCACTATTCGGACACCGCTCTGCTCGACCTGCGACACCGACATCCCGGCGGCGCCGGCGGGCACGCGCCGCTCGATCATCGCAAACCGCGCCGTGGGGTCGACCCATTCGGTTGCCTCGGCGTTGCGCAGAACCAACTGCAGGACCCGGCCGGCGGTCCAGGCCACCGACGCCACCGTGGCGATGCCGAGGCCTTCGTAGATCGCAGCCCGCCGTGGGTCGTAGATGCGGGCGACGACGTGGTCGACGCCGAAGGTCTCGCGGGCGACGCGGGCGATGAGGATGTTCGAGTTGTCGCCGCTGGTCACTGCCATCACCGCGCTCTGCGGGGTGATGCCGGCCCGTTCGAGCACCCCTCGGTCGAACCCGATCCCGGCGATCCTCGTTCCCTCGAACTCGGCGCCGAGCCGCCGGAACGCCTCGCGCCGGCGGTCGATGACGACTACGTCGTGGCCATTGGTGGCCATCTCGACGGCAACGGTGGAGCCGACCCGGCCACACCCGACGACAATGACGTGCATGCTTGCCTGCTCCTAGATCTCGTCGATCGTGCCGTCGTGCATGTGCACCGGCACCGAGACGACTGCTGTGTGTGGACGATAGAGCAGCTTGGCCTTCAGCGCGAAGGCGCTGCCGTTGTGCAGCCACTGAGATTTCCACGAGGTGACGAACTCGGGGATGACGACGGTGATGATGTCGTCCTGGTGGCGTTGGTCGAGCTCGTCGATGAACCTCAGTATCGGTCCGGTGAGCTCGCGGTAGGGCGAGTACACGGTGTGCAGCTCGATCGGGATGTCGAACGAGGCCCATTGCTGCTCGAGCCGGACTCGCTCTTCGTCGTCGCTCGCCACGGTGACGGCGAGGATTCGGTCGGGATTGAGCGAGCGGGCGTACTGCACGCCGTGCAGCACGCCCTTGTTCACACCACCGACCAGAACCACCATGGTGTGCGTCTCACGCTTGGGTCTGTAGCCGGGCTCGACGGCGACGGCGGCCCGGCCCCTGGAGTAGTGCGCGCCGACGGATCGGAAGCCGAACACCATGATCGGGATCAACGCCGCCGGGATCCAGGCACCCTCGGTGAACTTCGACACCACCACGATGGCGGCGATGAGGCCGGTCGTGAAGGCCCCGATCGCGTTGATCACCATGCCGACCTTCCAGTTCGGATCGCGGTGCTTCAGGTGGTGCTTCACCATGCCGGTCTGGCTGAGGGTGAAGCCGGTGAAGACACCGAACGCGTAGAGCGGGATCAGCTTGGAGATGTCGCCGTTGAACGCGACGATGAGCGCGCTGGCGATGATCGCCAAGAACAGGACACCGTTCGAGAAGACCAGCCGCGCGCCCTTGTTGAAGAACTGGCGCGGGAGGAACCCGTCCTTGGCCACGATCGACGCGAGCCGAGGGAAGTCGGCGTAAGCGGTGTTCGCGGCGAGGATGAGGATGAGGAACGTGGCGATCATGGTCAGCCAGAACATCACCCCCTTGCCGTCGTAGAGGTACTCCGCCATCAAGCCGAGGCCGTTGCCGTCGTCCTCCCCACGGAACGGTTTCAGGTGCGACGCCAGGATCGATACGCCGAGGAAGCAGGTGCCCAGGATTCCGCCCATCCACATCAGCGTGACGGCCGCGTTCTTGCTCTCGGGCTTCTGGAACGCCGGCACACCGTTGGACACGGCCTCTACCCCCGACAACGCGACGGCGCCCGACGAGAACGCCCGCAGCAGCATGAACAGGCCCAGCGTGCCGGTGGCCCTGCTTGTTTCGAGCGCCTCCTCGCTGAGCAGCTCGTGGGGGATCGGGCCGACGTGCTGGACGAAGATCCGGTAGAAACCGACGCCGATCAGGGTGACGAGCATCACGACGTAGAAGTAGGTCGGGCCGGCGAACGCGGCGCCCGATTCCTTGACCCCTCTCAGGTTCATCACCGTCATCACGAGAACGCACAGAAGGCAGACGGGCACCGTCCACTTGCCGTCGAAGCCGGTGGCGGTGCGAATCGCCAGCACCCCACCGGCCACGCTGACCGACACGGTGAGGATGTAGTCGACCAGCAGCGACGACGCGGCGACGAGCGATGGGGCGGTGCCGAGGTTCTCGCGGCTGACGATGTAGGCGCCACCCCCGGAGGGGTAGGCCATGATCGTCTGCCGATAGGAGGTGACGACTATGGCCATCAGTACGCACACCACGATCGCGATCGGCACCAGCGGACGGAACGCGGTGAGACCTACGCCGGCCTGGAGCACGATCACGACGAGGATCTCGTCGGTGGCGTAAGCAGTGCTGGAGATGGCGTCGCTGGCGAAGACCGGGAGGGCGACCTTCTTGCTGAGGCGCTGGTGTCCCTCGTCTGCGCTCGAGATCGGCTTGCCGATGAGGATGTGTTTGAGTGCTGGCATAACGCGCCGACGCTTGCGGCACGACAACACTGCCTGTTCCCGTCGCTCGGGACGCAGACGTTAACGGTTTCTTAGCGAGCCGGGATGGCCTCGGCAGGCGGATCGAAGCGGTAGCCCATCCCCTGTTCGGTGTGGAAGTACCGCGGTCTCCCCGGCACGGGTTCAAGCTTGCGCCGGATGTGGGCCATGTGAACCCGGAGGTAGTTCGTCTCGTCGCTGTACTGCGGCCCCCACACCTGCTGCAGCAACTGGCGGCCGGTGACCAGGCGGCCGGCGTTGCGCACCAGCACCTCCACCAGGTGCCACTCTGTCGGAGTGAGGCGTGCCTCCCCGCAGGTCGTGAGAACGCGACGGGCGGCGAGATCGATGGTGAGGTCGGCGGTGATCACCACAGCGGTCTCGTCGTGGGTGATGGTGCGGCGGAGCGCGGCGCGAACTCGCGCCAGCAGCTCGCCCATCCCGAACGGCTTGGCCACGTAGTCGTCGGCGCCGGCGTCGAGCGCGGCGATCTTGTCGTGTTCGCCATCGCGCGCCGACAGCACCACTATCGGCGCGGATGTCCAGTGACGCAAGGCGTGGATCACCTCGATCCCCGACATCCCCGGCAGACCCAGATCGAGGATCACGACGTCCGGCCGGTTCTCTGCGGCTAGCTGCATCGCTCGCTCCCCGGTCGGCGCCAGGTCGACGTCGTGGTGGCGAGCGCGCAGGTTCGCGCCGAGCGTGCGCAGCAGTTGCGAGTCGTCGTCAACGCAGAGGACTCGACTCATGCCGGGATTCCCGATCGGCGAGGCACCGTCACCACGACGGTCAGGCCCCCGCGGGGCGTGTCGCGCAGGTCGAGTCCGCACCCCATCGCCGCGGTGAGGCCGTTGGCGATAGCGAGACCGAGGCCGAGACCGGACTCCCGGTCCTTCGGTCGGATGCCAGGCCCCTGATCGATGATGTGGACCTGCACGTCGCCGGCCCGCTGGTGAGCACTGAGCCGAACTCGACGATCGGGCGGCGACCAGGCGACCGCGTTGGCGATCAGGTTGGCCACGACACGTTCGAGCAGCGCGGGATCGGCGACTACGTCGGCGAGGTCGGGAGGGAGATCCAACTCGACACCGTCGGCGCGATGGCCGAGGCTGTGCAGGGCCGCCGGGACGACTTCTTCGAGCGAGATCGCACGTACCATCGGCTGCAACGCACCCGCCTGAAGGCGGCTCAAGTCGAGCAGGTTGGTGACGATCGAGGTGAGCCGATCGGTCTCGTCTTCGATCCCGGCGAGGAAGTCGTCGCGCACGTGGGGCGGCCACTCGACGTCGCGTTGGCGCAGGCTCGACACGGCTGCCTTGATGCCGGCAAGCGGCGTGCGAAGATCGTGTGACACGGCTCGGAGCATCGACGTGCGCAGCGCATCTGCCTGACCGAGCGCGTCGGCACGGGCCGCCACGGCGGAGAGGCGGTGCTGATCGAGCGCCCTCGACAACTGGCCGACGAAGGCCCGCAGCACGCGATGGTCGTCGGCGGTGAGCATGCGCCCGCTGGCGGCGAGCACCACGCCGGCACCGATCGTCTCGTGGAACATGGCCTCGTCGGGCGTGGTCGGTGGGGCCGCCCCCGACGCGGCAGCGACCTCGTAGAGGCCCGAGCCTTCGTCGACGCGCAGGACCGACACCCCGTCGAGGCGGAAGCTCTGCTGGAGCTGTTCGGTGATCGACGCCAGCGGATCGATCCCACCCGATCCCGCCAGTGCTGCCAAGGTCTCAGCCTCGTCTCGCGAACGCCGGGCCTCCTCGGCCCACCCGGCTGCCAACGAGACCATGCCCGAGACGATGATCGCAACCGACACGAACACCACCAGCGAGACGATGTTCTCGCCGTCTTTGATGCGCAGCGTGTGGTACGGCGGTATGAGGTACCAGTTGATGAGGATCGGAGCGACGACCGCCGAGATCACGCCCGGCGCCCGCCCGCCGAGGGCCGTGACCGAAACAACGCTGAGCAGGTAGAGCGACAGGGCCGTGGCCAGCGAGATGGTGTCGCGATCGGCGACCAGCACGGCGGTGAGCACAGCGAGCCACACCGCACCAACCGCGAAGCCAGCGTTGCGGCGCCGCCGCGACACCGAAGGCCGGGTCGTCGATGCCCAGTCGATCCGATGACCCGAGTGCGCGGCGTGCGAGATGACGTGCACATCGATCCGGCCGGCTCGGCGGATCACCTGGTTGATGATCGACCCGCCGCGGATGGTTGCCAGGCGGCCCTGCCCCGAGGTACCGAGCACCAGCTGTGTCGCCCGCTCCGTTCCGGCAAAGGCGACGAGGGTCGCGGCGACGTCGGCGCCTTCGAGCTCGTGATATCGGCCGCCGACGTCGCCCACAAGGGCGCGTCGAGCAGCAAGTTGCGCTGACAGGCCGACGTCACCGGGTCGCCGAACGTGCACGCCGACGAGCCGCGCTCGCGACCGCTGGGCGAGCCTGGCGGCGCGGCGGATCACGATCTCCCCGCCCGGGCCGTCGGTCACCGCGACCACCACTCGTTCGCGTGCCTCGCGTGGATCATCGGGTCCGGCAGTGAGACGATCGGCCAGCCAGAACAGCAGCAACGCGCGGAGCTCGGCGAACGCCGGCGAGTTGAACAGGTCGGCCCGCTGTGGGTCGAGCTCGTCGGGGCCGAAGACGTTGCCGTGGGCGATGCGCCGGCGGATGGCCTCGGGGGTGATGTCGATCAGCTCGATCTGCCCGGCATGCCGGAGGAACTCGTCGGGCACCCGCGCCGACGGCACCATGCCGACGATCTGGCGCACCGGGTCCGCCAACGAATCGATTTGTTGCACGGAGAGCGTCGTGATCACATCGATCCCGGCTTCGATGATCGCCTCCACCTCCTGCCACCGATGGCGGTACGCACTCCCTGACGGGTTGTCTACGGCGAGCTCGTCGACCAGCACCACCGCGGGACGACGGCGCAACACATCCTCGAGGTCGAGGAGGGCGGAGCCATCACCAGAACCGGTCAATGCCACGAGCTGGCGCGTCGTGTTCGGCCGCTGGTGGGTCTCGACGCATCCGACCATCACGTCGGCGCCGCGATCGCGCCGGCGGATCCCCTCGTCGAGCATCGCGTAGGTCGTGCCGACTCCCGCCGCTGCTCCGGCATAGATGCGCAGTTCGCCGCGCATCGGCGGAGGTGCTGGGCAGAGAGGCGTTGGGACACCTGGAGACATGCACCCAGTCTGCCTGCTGTCGACCCGGCCAGCTCCATGCGCCGAACTCAGGTGGCGGCGAGCACTCCAAGGGTCCAGAGCGCCACGGCGTGGCTCTGCGAGAAGGTGAACTCGTTCATCATCGGGAGCGTTCCCAGGTCGTACCACGACCACAGCAACGGGGTGTCGGCAGCATCCGGTTGCACCCCGGCTGGAGCGAGGACGAACTCGTCGACCCAGTCGTCATCGGAGCTGACGCGCAGGTCGTGGATTCCGTATTGGAAGGTGCCCGGCCACACCGGGAGGCCCTGTTCGATCGAGTCGCCGATCAGCGGGAAGCGAGCCGGGTTGGTACCGAGCCCAGTGGCGAACGAGGTGTTCAGCGGGTTGGCTCCGAGAGAGAACGACGCGGCGCGCACCATCGCCGTGCGGTACCGCTGATCGCCGGTGAGCACGTAGGCGCGCAGCAACCCGACACCGTGCGGGATCGACGGGCCGAGACCCCAGACGACCGGGATGTCGGGACGCTCGATCACCCACGCAAACGCCGTCGTGGCCTGCCCGGCCAGCGCCGCGTCGGCGTTGCGGACGATGCTCTCGACGGCGTTGGCCTGCCAATCCGCTCTCGCCACGCTCGGATCGAGCCGGGCGTAGATCCACGCCGCGCTGCACTGCGGTCCGTCGCAGTCGAGCAGATCGAGCGGCGCATCGTCGATCGTCGAGGCATCACCGAAGACGTCGTTCCAGGCGTCGTCGCCGGTTAGCGCGAGCATGGATGCCGCGGCGACCGCACGTTGTTCGCCGACCTCGAGCCGAAGGTCTTCGTCGGCCGAGACCACGGCCGCGGCCCACTCCGACTCGGCCCACTCCATCGCCCGCCGGGCCGAGTCGGCGTACTCCTGGCCGAGGTCGGCGTCGTAGGCGGCAAGCACGACAGCAGCTTGAGCGGCTGTGGCGGCGTAGGCGTAGGTGGACCACACGTCGGGTGCGAACACGTACACGCCGATCGAGTTGTCCCACGATGATTCACCGTCATCGCCGAACCGGCCCTGGTCGACGTTGCCGGGTACGCCGCCGTCGCCGTTCTGCAGGCGGCGGTACAGGTCGAGGTCCCACAAGCCCTCGTCGATCAGATCGGGGATGTCGTCGCCGGATTCGGGGAGGTCGAGGTCGAGGTCGGCGAAGGTGTCGGGGTAGAGGCGCACGAGATCGAGGGCCATGCCGAGATAGGCCAGGTGCTGGATCCGCGAGTTCCAGTCGCCGGCGTCGAAGTGACCGCCCCAGGCATCGGTGCGCGTGTCTCCGGTCGTGTGGGTCGGGTACTCGTCGAACCGGTCGTCGCGACCGACATCGGTTGGATCGTCGATCATCGTGAGCGTGGTCTGCTGGAACACGGTGCCGTCGTCCGGATGGAACGGCCGCGGCCGCGCGACCGCCGTGTACGGCTGGCCGAGCGCGGTGCCACTGCGTTGGTGGTATGCCGCCCTGGCGACCGCCACGGCTGCCCGGCGCCACGTGGAGTCGGCGGAGATGGCGAAGCTCTCCGAGCACCCGATGGCCTGGAAGCAGACCTGGTACCGCCCCGGCGCCGACACCTGCGAGAAGTCGGCCTCGTGCACCTCGGAGCCGGTGAGGTCGCCCTTGCCGTACTCGTCGTCGGTGCCGGTGCGTCGGGCGGTGATCCCTGACGCAACGGTTGCTCCGGTCGCGGTGTCGATCACCTCGAACGTCGTTCCATCGGCGTAGGTCACTCCTCCTGCTGCGCCGCGCCACTCGGAGAGCATCGCCACCTTGCCGGTGTCGTCCGGGCGGAAGCCGAGCTGGTTCACGTGCACGGCGGGGCTGACGGTGGACCGGTCGTCGATGGTGAACGCGACCTCCTCCACGCCGGCCGCGAACGACAGCACCATCTCGACCCCGAGCGGCAAGGCGCGATCGAGCTGCAGGTAGTAGTCGTGGATCATCGGGATCGTGCGTTCGTCGCCGAACGTGGCCTGGCCGTTCGGCCGGCTCACCCGCGACACGGCCGTGACGGCTGGTGCGTCGCCGGGGCCGATCCGAAATGTCGAGCGGAGCGGTGTCGAGTGGTCGACCGATCACGAGGTCGTCGGGGGCCGCTCCGTTCCAGACCACACGTCCGGCCTCGATCCGCACCTTCAACAGGTCTGGCGCGGCCAGGCGCGCCCAGCTCGCTCGATGAGGTCGCCCGTCGGCCGATGCAGTTGCCGCCTCCCAGGTGGTGTCGACGACGATGCCCGCGACCCCGATCGGCCCGGGCGCGCCATCGGCGCCGGCGCGCACCCGGGCGAACACCATCTGGTAGCCGCCGTCGCGGACCGAGATCGCATGGTCACCCTCGAGCGGCTGCCAGGTGGCCTCGGGGAAGCTGGGGTCGACGTCGATCTGCACCTGATCGGCGGGCGCCGGGGCGTGCACCTCGACCTCGATCAGGGTGTCGGTGCTCCGCTCGGCACCGCCGTCGAGCATGATCCGAACCGCGTCGTCAGCGAGCGCGGGGACCGTTGCACCGGACTCGTTGCTGGTGGCGCCCTGGGGTCTTTCCGACCCGCCCCAGCCGAGGGGTCCGGTGACGACGACGACCGCGGAAACTGCACCGGCGGCGGCGAGGACCCCGATCGCTACGGCCGCGCGCATCGGTTCAGTATGGCCCATCGTCGCCGGCCCGCGCGGCGGAGCCTCAAGAACCGCTCTCGACGCCCGCCAGCGCCGGTGGTGAGCGGATAGCCTCGCTGCGTCGCGACTGCGAGAGGTCACCGAGATGGAACTGTCCTTCATCATCAACGCGGTTCGCCGCTACTGGTGGTTGTTCATTGCCTGCATCGTCGTGGGAACGATCCCCGGCTTCGTTCAGCAACGACCCCGATCGATACGTCGTCGGCCAGCTCAGCGTGCTGCGTTCGGAGCACCTCGCCGAACAGGTCGCCGCCAAGGTGGGGCAAGACCTGACGACGGGCGACGTCGGCGGATCGATCGCGTTCACCCATGCGCCAAAGACCGACATCGTCGACATCACCGGCCGTACCGCCAGTGCTGAGCTGTCGCGCGACATCGTCGATGCCTACATCACTCTCTACTTCGAATCGCTGCGCACACAGGTCGACGAGAGCCAGCAGCCCGAGATCGACCTGCTCAACGAGCAGCTCGTCGACCTCCGCCAAGCGGTCTCGGTCGTCGACCTGGCGATCCTCGCCAGGATGGAGCCGTACCTCAACCCTGTGCCGAACGCCCAGGGGACCTACCCTCCGCAACCGTCGATCAACGAGGTCGCCCCAGATCTGGTCTCCGAGAAGGAGGTGCTGCTCAACGAGTACAACCAAGTGCTGTCGACCAAGACCCAGCTCGACCTGAGTGGCAAGTTGCGCGTCACCAGCGTGCCGGTTCAACGGGCCACGCTGCCGGTTGCGCCGGAAGTCGAGTCCAACACGCTGCTGCTGGCCGCAGGTGGCGTAGCCGGCGTTCTGCTCGGCTTGATCGCCTGTGTCCTCGTGGCGCGACTCTCCAACAAGGCCCTCGACCAGAACCAGATAGCCGAACTGCTCGGCCAGCAGATCGTCGGCGAGTTCCCCAGCTCGCGGGTGCTCGCCAAGAACCGCCGTGCCGCCCTCGAGAACCTGCCGCCGCGGGTGCAGGAGTTCGTCGACTTCCTGTGCGTGCGTGCCGAGGCTCACTCGCGGGCCAACGAGTCGCTGTCGGTGGTGGTGGTCGGCACCGAGCGCTCGGCGGGCACCACGACGCTGGCAGCGGCGATGGCCAACCGCTTCGCCGCCAATGGATCGCAGGTCACCCTGATCGACGTCGACCCTCGAAACCCCGAGCTGACGCGACTGTTCGCCGCCGGCAGCCCCGGCATCCCGGCGCTGCTGGCCGCCACCACCGACCACGGCGCGCTGCCCAAGCGTGGACGTGACGGGTTGCGACTCGACCCCTACAGCCCGACGACGATTCGCGGGCTGAGCGTCGTTGGCATCGGTGACAAGGCCGATTCCACGGGACTCCGTCGACAGAACGTTCCCGATCTGATCGCCACCGCCGCGGCCCATTCGCACGTGGTCGTGTTCGACGGCGGCCCGTTGATGGACGCCGCGTCGTCGGTGCAACTCGCCCAGTTGTGCGACACCTTGGTGCTTGCCGTGCCGATGCGCCGCCAGCTCACGCGCACCCTGGCCACGATCGCCACCCAGGTCCGCGGCCGCCGCGGCGAGCTGTTGCCGGTATCGATGCCGGCCACGCGCTCGCGCTCGACCAGGGGCGCCGCCTCGGCATCCCAGGCTCCGCTCGGCCTCGCCGGCGAGCCCGACATCGTCGAGCGCCCACGCGTCGAGGTGCTTCCCCCCAGATAGCTCTCCCGAACCGAGGTCATCGCCAGCCTCGGCGCAGCGACCGGGTGCTCGCCTTGGCGCGGAGGCGCCGATACCGGCCGATCCGGTCGTTGGTTTCGGTCTCGAACAGCTCGGCCGACACCCAGGCCTCGTCGGCGCGTCCGGTAGCAGGAGGCTCCGGCGCATACACCGCCTCGGTGGCGATGTCGGCCACCGGCACCAGGATCGAGGCCGACTCGCCCACCGTCGCGGCTCCCCGCGCAACCAGTTCGGCGTTGGTCGCGGCGCGCGGCGCTGACCCACCCAGATCGATCAGCACCTCGATGCTCGAGATGAATGCACCAACGGCCCGGTCCCGAGGATCGGCCGCCACCCGGCGCCGGCGCCGCTTGCGAGCCTTCAGCCAGACGATGAACGTGACGTAGGCGGTCGCCCCGATGACCAGCCCGGCCGCTACGACCACCACCCCTACGGCCGCGTTGGGGACCCGGTCGGTGGGGTCGGCGACGGCGGTGTCGTTGTCGGAGGTGTCGGGCAGGTCGTTGGCGGACGTTGCTCGGTCGGATCCTCGGTGGGGGCGATGGCGCCGTCGCCGAGCGCCGGGGAACCGTCGTTCACCTGGCTGGGGACGGGGTCGAACGGCATCCAACCGAAGCTCTCGAACTCGACCTCGGGCCACGCGATCGCCCGGTCGCTGAGCGCGATCGTGCCGGCGCGACCTGGCGCAGCAACGGATTCGAACCCCACGGCGATGCGCACCGGAAGGCCGACGGCGGCGGCGAGCAGGCCGTAGGTCGCGACGAACTGCTCGTCGCGGCCCCGCCGGCTCCGATCGACGAACAGCTCGAGCACCGCGATCGAATGGCCGGGTGGGCTGTCGATGTCGAGCACGAACTCGTCGCGCAGGTACGACGCGATCATCTCGGCCCGCTGCAGATCGGTGCGAGCCCCCACGGTGATCGATGTGGCCAGCTCGCGGAGCTGCGGCGACAGCTCGAAGCCGTCGATGAACGGCGAGTCGGCCGCGGTGATGCGTGCCGCGGCGAGTTGAGCCGGGTTCACGCTGAGCGGTTGCAGTTGGAGCTCGTAGGTGGTCCCCGCAACGGGTTCGGTCGCGGCGAGCAGCCCGCTGCGGCCACCGTCGATCAGTGTCGTTTGCGAGACGGAGAGCGTGCGGTCGAACGTCGGGAGCCAGGCCGCGTCGAGCTCGCCGATCTCCACCCCGATCGTGGTGGTGGCCAGCGCCGGGTCCGGCTGTGCCAGCACCGAGCCGGCGCGCCGGTAGTCGGCGGCCGGCAACCAGGTGCGTCCGTCGTAGCGGGTGAGGCCCACGAGCCGCCACCTAGCTGGTGTGGGGAGCGTGGTGGCGAACAACTGCCGGGCCGGCGTGAGGCTCCTCCACTCGTCTAGGCGAGCCAACGGGCTGATGCCACTGCGCGGCTCGACCGGTGGGACGATCTCGAGCCGCGGGTCGTAGCGCTCGGCTTCCAGTTGGCCGGCGAGCACCACGGGAATCGACAGCGCCGTCACCACGACGACCGCCGCGAAGAGCGACGTGACCGTGGACCTGTAGGCGAAGGTGCGCGAGCCGAGCACGCCGAGAGCGGCGACCACGTACGCCGCAACCGACCACGCCGGCGGTGGCCCCCCCGGTGCCGACAACATGGCAACGAGGCCGATCAGCGCGAGCGACGGGAGCAGCGCGGTTCCCGGGTTTCGGCGAACTGCCAGATCGACGGCGGCGCCGGCGCACAGGCATCCGATCAGTGCGATTGCGCCCGCTCCTGCGGCCAGCGGCGGTGAGGGCCACACGGTGCCGACGACATCGCTGATGCCGCGCAACGGGGCACGGATCAGATCGTCGGGGAACGTGCCGTCGGCGGCGAAGATGGCTGCGGCCGCGCCGGCGATCGACATGACCGCGAGGGCGAGCACGCGCCCGGCGGCGGGAGCCGACGACATCAGCAGCGCGACGATCGTCGTCGCCGCCGCGGCCAGCAGCAGGGGCCACACCCGGTAGTCGGCGGTGAAGATCCTGGTGGTCTGGTGCAAGACGATGCCGACGGTCGAGGCGGCGAACGCCGCGCCCGCCGTTCGACGCCCCCATCCCAAGGTGAGACGGTCGCGACTCATGGAAGCACCAACCCGCGTCGCCACCTGGCCGCGAACTCCTCGGCGCTGTTCACGTCGACGCATCGCTTCGACAGGCGACGTGCTCGCGCCGAGCCGTCGTTGAGACGGATGACGAAGAGGCGCTGTGACAACAAGGCGTTGCCGGCGAGTTGCACGATGAGAGGTGATGAGGCGCCGGCGACGAGGAACACCTGGTCGCCAGGGTCGCCGGCCAGGCGCAGCTGCGCCGGGAGCAGCGTGTCGGCGCCGGTGGTGCGGCGCACCCGGGTGAACAGCTCGAGTGCCTCCTGCCGGTTGGCGATTGCGCCAAGCCGGCCGGGTGTGGCCCTGTCGCGGGTGCGCACCACCACGTTCACGCCTTGGTCGATCGACTCGCACACGATGCTGGCGGCGATCTCGACTGCGTCTTCGAACTGGGCATCGGTGGACGAACGGTCGAAGGTCTCGAGCACGACGCAACGCGTAGTGCGCCGAAGTTCGAAGTGATCGCCGACCATCAACGATCCGGTCTTCGCGGTGCTCGCCCAATGCACCAGCCGGGCATCGTCACCGACGGCGTACTCG
>VFMC01000201.1 GCA_006515795.1 Acidimicrobiaceae bacterium
CGACTCCACCAGATCGGCACTCGCCGCGGAGTCGAGGCAGTCGAGCGCACTACGGATCTCCGCCTCGCGTTGTTGCGCTGCGCCCGGCAGCCAGTGCCGCGGCATCGAGGCTTCGGATGCGTCCTTCATCGCCCGTTCCTGCCCGATCGATCAGGCGTCGAGCGAGATGACGAAGGCCTGATGCGGCGGCACCCTGCCCTCGAGCACCGAGTCGAAGGCGGCGGCGACGGCATCGGCACCCCGATGAACGACCAGCTCCAGCCAATCGTCGGCCGAGGTTGTGAACGACAACCACGACCCGTTCACCCGCTCCTCGAACACGCTCGCGCCCCAATCATCCTTGCGGCGTTGCACGTGATCCGGTGCGAAGAACAGCTCCGGTCTCGGGCCAGGCAGATCGACGCCGAAGCGCACCTGCTCCCAGTGGGTGGCGCCCACCTGGCAACTGTGGCGCAGCGAATCGCCGAAGTGACCGTGCACCTCGGCCAGCACATCGGCATCGCCGCCCATGTCGACCAGCACGGTGGCCCGCGAGGCATCGAGTGCGTTCACTCCGCCGTACACAACGACCTTGTCGAAGTAGCCGACGTTGCCCACGAAGTGGGCGTTGCCGGCCGAGGTGAGCCCCACCACCTCGACGTCACGGTTGGCCGACAGCAGAGCCGCCAGCGCGAGCGCGGTCTTGCTCGACGCACTGGCGATCACCACCGAGGTGGCGCCGAAGAAGTCCTGTGCGGCAAGCCAGTCGTCGATGAGGAACGCCGTGGTGAAGAGCGGGCGGAGCACCGCCTGGATCTGCTCGGCGCGCTCTCCGGCTCGGGCCGGCACGCGGACGTACTGGTTGTAGACCGGCGGAAGCGGTGCTCGATGGGCACTCACATCGACGAAGCTCGTCGGTGTGACGTGGCCGGCGGCGACGACGAGGTGTGTGGACATGGGGAAGTAGCCGTACACCCGCTCACCGACAGCGAGAGCATCGACGCAGGACGCGACCACATCGGCGAACCCCCACACCGGCACCCGCCCCCAGCCGTCCTCGGCCGGGAAAAAGTTCCAGTAGCCCATCACCTCACCGAACGCGCCGTAGGTGATGTTGTTGGCGGTGAGGGCGGCGTGGTCGACGTGCAGCACGATCTGGCCGGCGGCCGGTTCGGGCACCGGCGCCTCGACAACTCGATGCCGGCGGAGGTCGTTGCGGCCCACTTCGAAGTCCATGACCCCTGACCCTAGGCGCCAGCGTTTGTGCACTCTTGCACCGGAGGCGGTGCAAAAGTGCACAAACGCGGTGGCCGTGGCCGTGGCCCTGCGCGACCGCTCCACGGTGCAGGAAACCTGCCCCGAGCTGGTAACCACCGGCGGCTGACGGCTGCCGGTACAGTCGCCTCATGGCCCACTGGTTGCTGAAGTCCGAGCCCGACACGTTCGGGTACCCCGACCTCGTGAAGGCCCGCCGCGAAGGATGGGACGGCATCCGCAACTACCAGGCCCGCAACTTCATGCGCGAGATGCGCGTCGGCGATCAAGCGATCTTCTACCACTCGAACACCACACCTCCCGGCGTTGCCGGCGTCTGCAAGGTCGTTCGCCGCGCCGAACCCGACCCCTCGCAGTTCGACCCGACCTCGAAGTACTTCGACCCGAAGTCGACCGCCGAAAACCCGATCTGGGACTGGGTCACGGTGGCACCGGTGCGGGCGCTGCGGTACGTCCCCCTCGACGAGCTGAAGACGATCCCGGAGCTCTCCGAATCGCGGCTCCTCGCCAAAGGCAACCGCCTATCGGTCATGCCGTTGTCCGACCTCGAGTTCGACGCCATCGTCGCTTGCGCCACGCGAGGCTGAACGTCGCCCGCCCCGTGCCCGGCAGCAAGCCGCCGGAATGGCCGATCAGCCGCCCGGAGCCGACCCGAAGCAGGCGCGGATCATCGGTTCGAAGTGCTCGAGCGGTTCACTCCGGTAGTCGGGGTCGAACGCGACCTGGTCGTAGTTGGCGCAGAACTCGGCGGTGTAGTCGAAGAACTCAGAGTCGCGGTAGGCCTCACGGGCGTGCTGATCGGCGCCGATGTGATGCCAGAAGTAGTACCCCTGGAATATTCCGTGGTGCTCGACCATCCAGTGGTTCGCCTTCGAAACGAAGGGCTTCACGATTGCTGCGGCGATCGCCGGATGGTTGTACGGCGTGAGCGTGTCGCCGATGTCGTGCAACAGAGCGCACATCACGTACTCGGTGTCGCGCCCGTCTCGCTCGGCCCTCGTGGCCGTCTGTAGGGAGTGCTCCAACCGATCCACCGGGAAGCCGCCGTGATCGCTGCGGAGGTGGCCGAGTTGCTCGAGGATCCGGTCGGGCACGAAGCTCTGGGTGACCGCCAACTGCGGGACGATCAGATCCCAGTCGTCCTTGGTCGATTCCGCGAAGCTGCGAAAGGTAGCTCGGGTGACGGGCGCTGCGCCGGGAACGGCTGTTGGGGAGGCGCCTGTTGTGGTGGCGATGGTCATCCAGGCCCCCTTGCGGTGGATGCGACGTGGGTGACGTCCACCGTAGTCGTGTCGCGCGGTTCGGCCAATGCTGTGGCCAGCAGGATCGTCCACGGGAGCGGGCTCCTCACCTGATCGACGGTGAACCGCCGGGCGACGAAACGGCGGAACGCCCATCGCGACCAGTGGTTCACGTGGCCAGGTGTGTTGCCGAGCCGGCGCAGGTAGCGACGGCGGGCAATGTTCCCTGCCCGCCAGATCGGTTCGAACGGTACCGATGCCACCAGCGAGCCCGAGCACACACGGTGGACCTCGGCCAGCGCTCGCTCCGGCTGCGGCACGTGCTCGAGCACCTCGATGGCGAGCACCAGATCGAACGCATCGTCGGGGAACGGCAGTGCGGTGGCGTCGCCGAACGCGCACGACAGGCCGCGATCGCGCCAGTGCCCGGCGAGTGCGTGGTCGGGGAGATCGAGGCCCACGATCGGCACTCCTGGGAAGCGCTCGCGGAGCCGGGCCATCACCTCGCCTTCGCCGACACCGATCTCGAGGATGCGGGTGGGGGCGCAGCCGTCGACCAGCGCATCGAGCGCGGCGAGGAAGCCGCGCATCATTCGCTGTTCGATCGGATTGGTGGAGCCGTACTTGTCGTAGGTGTTCCCCGTGGGCGCGGCCTTGCGCGGATCGGCGGTCATGCCGGGGGTACCTGCGAGGCCGGCTTGGTGGCGCGCACCACGAGGTCGGCGAGCAGCCCGACGGAGATGGCCTGCAGCGATGCGAGCAAGATCAGCAACGTGTTCGCGGCGAGGCGGAAGTCCTTGTCGACCCAGTCGTAGACGAGCTTGCCAGAACCCACGAACAGCAAGGCCAGCCCGACTGGCATGAACACCTTCAACGGGTTGTACGACAGCGACATCCGCACCACCTGGAGGAGGTAGCGCTTGGTGTCGCGCCACCAGTGGAACTTCGATGTGCCCGCCCGCGGGAAGTAGTCGATCGGTGTGTAGCGCACCTGATACCCGTTCGACAGGAACGACATCGTCAGCGTGGTGACGCACGAGAACCCGGCCGGGAGGTGGTGGACGTACTGCATCGCCACGTCGCGCCGGAACGCCCGCAATCCGGAGTTGAGATCGGGGATGTCGGTGTCGGTGAGGTAGCCGGCGAGCCGCCGGATGAACCACTTCGCCGGCACCCGGAAGAACCGCTTCGTACCCTCCTCGGTGCGTCGCGCGCCGACGACATGATCGCAACCGTCGGTCTGGGCGACAAGAGCGGGGATGAGCTCGTTCGGATAGGTCATGTCGACGTCGGTCCACACCACGATCCGGCCGCGAGCCGCCGTGGTACCGGTGCGGCGGGCCGTGCCCGAGCCGCGGTTGGTGCCGTGGCGGATGAGCCTGATGCCGGGGATGCCGGGCAGATCCTGTTCGGAACCGTCGTCGGATCCGTCGTCGACGACGATGATCTCGAACGTGTACGGGGATGCCTCGAGCGCCGCGTGGATGCGGTCGATCTCGGTGCGCAGGTGTCCGCGCTCGTTGTAGACGGGCAGCACCACAGACACGTCGAATTGGTCAGCCGTCGGCACGGCGCAACGATACCGGGGGGCTCAGGGAGGCGTGAGCTTCCAGAGGATCCAGAGCGGGTCGGACCAGACCATCTCGAAGCCGAGGTCGTGGGCTTGTTCGGTGGTGAGCTTCGGCTGCCAGTAGTTCTCGCCGCGCCGCTGGGCGAAGTAGTCGGCGCGCTGGCGCACCCGGTCGATGTTGGAGCTCTGGATGGCCAGCCGATCGGTGAGGAGGGTCATCGTGCGAGCACGGAAGAAGGCGATGACCGCCGTCGGCGGGGTGCGGTCGCGAACCGCGTCGTACACGGTGATCACGTCGGGGTGGGCCGGCCCGATCTGCACCCGCCCGGCCGAGTCGAAGGCGCGCGCGTCGCCGATGTCGCCTGGCAAGAC
>VFMC01000638.1 GCA_006515795.1 Acidimicrobiaceae bacterium
GCGAAGGCGGGATCGACGAGGGCGTACGACCGACGTGGTACCGCGACGTCGACGGCGATCTCTACGGATCGACGACGACGACGCTCGCGTGCAGCCAGCCCGGCGGTTACGTCTCGAACGACGACGACTGCAACGACATGGTGAGCACGGTGAACCCGGCCGCTCCGGAGCTCTGCAACAACGTCAACGACGACTGCGACGGATCCACCGACGAGCCGCCCGCGAGCACCCACTGCAACACGCTCTATCCGTTTGCGGGCGTGACCTACGCCTGCACGGCGGGGACGTGCGTCGTCACGGCGTGCCCGGGCACGGTGCGGGACTGCGACGGGAGCGCGACGAACGGATGCGAGACGGACGTCTCGTCGAGCGTGTCCAACTGCGGCGGCTGCGGCTTTTCGTGCTCCATGGTGTGCTCGTCGAGCCTGTGCGACGACCCGGTCGAGATCGCAGGCGGCTCCGGACACGCGTGCGCGCGCCGCGCGTCGGGGCGGCTCCTGTGCTGGGGCGGCAACGCCAACGGTCAGCTCGGCGACGGGACGAACTTCGATCGGCTCGCGCCGACGAACGTCAGCACCATCACGACCGCGACCGGCGTGACGGCGGGCACCGGGCACAGCTGCGCCCGCACGTCGGACGGATCGATCTACTGCTGGGGCACGAGCGCGCAGGGCGAGCTCGGCACGGGCTCGACGCTCACGAGGTACACGCCGACCCTCACCGCGGGCACGCAGGGATTCGGGTCCGTGCACACGTCGACCGCGACGACGTGTGCGGTGCGGACGAGCGGCGTCGTCGCCTGCTGGGGCCTCGCGAACGCCTACCAGGTCGGGGACACGGCGGCCGCGCCCGATCCGGGCGGCGCGTTCCACAGCGTGCCGCGCGACACGTCGATCGTGGACGCGACCCAGGTCCAGGCCGGCAGCATGCACGCCTGTGCGCGGCGGTCGGGCGGCTTGGTGCAGTGCTGGGGCACGGACGACTTCGGCCGCCTCGGCGACGGGGCGGCGACGCATGGCGCGTGCCCGACGACGGACGCGACCGATTGCACGGCCGTGCCGGTCACGGTCGCAGG
>VFMC01000639.1 GCA_006515795.1 Acidimicrobiaceae bacterium
CCTTCGACGACTTCGATGTCGAGAAGGTGGCTGCGTACGGGCCCCGTGAGATCGAGCGTCTGCTCGCCGACGCCGGCATCGTGCGTCACCGCGGCAAGATCGAGTCGACGATCAACAACGCGAGGCGGGCGATCGAGCTGATCACCGACGAGGGCACACTCGGTGCATACGTCGCCCGGTACGCCGGCGGCGAGCCACATCGGATGACGGGCACCGAAATGCCGATCGCGTCCACCAGCCAGCAGTCGGTCGCGCTGTCGAAGGATCTGAAGCGCCGCGGTTGGAGCTTCGTCGGGCCGACCACGATGTACGCGTTCATGCAGGCGATGGGTCTCGTCAACGATCACATCGACGGTTGCTCGGCGCGCCCGGCCTGCGAGCCGGCCACCGGCTGACCGCACCGGCGGTTTCGCGCCCGACATCGAAGAGCCAGCAGACCAAGGCTCAGGATGGCCCCGCGGTGAGCCGTTCGATGGCCTCGGCCTTGAGTGCTCGGTAGTCGAGCTTGCCATTGGCGGCGCGCCCGACCGATGCGACCGCGAGCACGCGCTTGGGCGCCTTGAAGCCGGCCAGGGTGGTTCTCACATGAGCGATCAGCGCCGCTTCGTCGAGAGATGCGTGGGCGCGAGGTTCGACGAGCGCGGTGATCGCCTCTCCGAACCGCTCGTCCGGCACGCCGACCACGGCCGCGTCGGCGACCGATGGATGGAGCTTCAACACCTCCTCGACCTCCTCCGGGAACACCTTCTCGCCACCGGTGTTGATGCACTGGCTGCCGCGGCCGAACAGCCGCAGGGTGCCGTCGGCTTCGACCTCCGCCCAGTCGCCGGGGATGCTCCACCTGACCCCGTCGAAGGTGATGAAGGTGGAGGCCGACTTGGCGGCGTCCTTGTAGTAGCCGACCGGTGTGCGGCCACGGAGTGCGACGCGCCCGCTCTCGCCACTGCCGGCAAGCACCTCGCGACCGTCGTCGGTGAGCACCTTGGTGTTCGGGCCGAGCGCGAACTTCGCGGTGAGACCGGCCGAGTCGGCAGTGGTGGTGTTGGCGGCCATGCCGATGGCCTCACTGCTGCC